>CAZXHQ010000596.1:0-2450 GCA_964640145.1 uncultured Rhodothermales bacterium
CACCGACATTGCGGTTTTCGAAGACAATACGATTCGACACACGGCCGTCATCGGTATCGCCGGAAACAAGGTCACGGACGACATACGGCGGGGGCTCGGGGTGATGCGCGACCAGGCCGAGCAGCTCAAGTGCCAATTCGGCACCGCGCTCGTCGACCTGGTGGACGAGGACGAGGCCATTACGATTCCCGGCCTCGGGGGGCGGCCGGAAAAGAGTATCGGGCGCAGTACGCTGGCCCAGATTATCCAGCCGCGGATGGAGGAAGTGCTCGAGATTGCCGCCATCGAGATCAAGCGCAGTGGCTATGCACGGCACCTGGCGGCCGGCGTCGTTCTGACGGGCGGCGGGTCGCTCATCGCCGGCACCTCCGAGCTTTCGGCTGAAGTACTCGGCATGGAAACGCGCGTCGGAACGCCCATGGGGCTGGCCGGCGGAATGGTGCAGGAAGTCAGCGACCCCAAATTTTCGACGGCCGTTGGGCTCGTTCTATACGGATTGAGGCCTGAGACGGTCGGAGGGACGCCGCTCAACGGCGACATGAACCTGCGCGTCGCTCGTGAGCCCGTTCCCGGCGAATCGCTCGTCGGCAAGATTGCCGGCCGGATGAAGAGCTGGTTCGACGAACTCTGATGAGATGAACTCGATTACCGGCGGATACGGCAGAAAGTGTGCTCAGCTTGATCTGTTTGTCCGTAGACGTCGGACAAGTGAACCACAAGATATACTGTTACTGGAGGATCCTATGGAAAACTCTTTCAGCTCTCGCTTCTCGTTCGACGATTCGATAAGCGACGATGCAAAGATCTGCGTGGTCGGCGTGGGGGGTGGCGGCGGAAACGCCGTCAACAACATGATCGATCGCGGCATTCAAGGCGTCGAATTTATCGCCATCAACACGGACGCACAGGCCCTGCAGGCCAATCAGGCCCCGAAGAAGCTCCAGGCCGGTTCGGCCCTGACGAAGGGGCTCGGTGCAGGGGCGCGTCCGAGCATCGGGGCGGAGGCCGTCGAAGAGAACCGCAAAGACATCGAGCACGCGCTCCAGGAATTCGACATGGTCTTTATCACCGCCGGGATGGGCGGTGGAACGGGGACGGGCGGGGCACCCGTCGTCGCGGCCATCGCACAAAAACTCGGTATTCTTACGGTGGCTATCGTCACGCGCCCGTTCGACTGCGAGGGCACGCGGCGCCGCAAGACGGCCGAAGAAGGCATCTCGCTGCTGCGCGAGCACGTCGACACGCTGATCATCGTACCGAACGAACGGCTGCTCGACATCGCGGAGGAGCACACCAGCCTCCTCGAAGCCTTCTCGATGGCCGACGACGTGCTCTACAACGCCACACGCGGCATTTCGGACCTCATCACCGTGCATGGGCTGATCAACCTGGACTTCGCGGACGTGAAGACGACGATGAAGGGCGGCGGCACGGCCCTTATGGGAGCCTCGACGTCCAACGGCGACAACCGTGCGGAAACGGCCGCCATCGAGGCCATTTCGAGCCCGTTGCTCGACGGGCTTTCTATCGCGGGCGCACGGAACGTACTCGTGAACATCACGGCCGGCAAATCGCTCGGCATTCGGGAGGCTACCGCGGCCACCAGCATCATCCAGAAAGAGGCCGGCGACGACGTGGAAGTCATCTTCGGCACGGTCATCGACGAATCGATGGCCGACGACCTGCGCGTCACCGTCATCGCGACGGGCTTCGACCGCGAGTCGAACCAGCAGGAGGGGGTGCGCCGCACCGTACCGTTGAATCAGGGCGGACCCGTCTTCCACTATAAGGGCGAGGACAACCTCAAGCATCTCGATGAGCCGGCCTACGAGCGCCGGAGCGCCCTCTTCTCTCCGGAGACGGAGGACGACCAGGAAGCCGGCAGCGACGGCAGGTCGGCCAATATCAAGCGGCTTCAGGTCGACGATTTGCGCGACCGTCCCGAACGAATCCGCAAAGACAACACCGACACGCCGGCGTTCCTGCGAAAGATGATGGACTGAAAACCTCCAGACCACAGCGGGACCCCTGAGCAAGGTCCACCGCTCGAGCCGACGTGGCCGGGCGAACCATGTGGTTCATCCTGCGCCGTCGCCGGTGCAGACGTGAAGAAAGCCGCGCCCGCATTCGTGCAGGCGCGGCTTTCTTCTGCGACGGCGATCCGACGTCACGAGGCGGGCTCCACGGCGGCCGCGCGGAACGCAAGCGACGTGGCCTTGACCCGTTCGACCAGCGCCGTGGCGGTGACGTACACGACCGGGATCAGGACAAGCGTGATGAGCGTCGAGGCCGTCAGGCCGCCGATCACAACCCGCGCCAGCGAAGCCTGGATCTCGGCTCCCGTGCCGAAGCCGAGGGCAAGCGGGAACAGACCGAGCACCGTCGTCATCGTCGTCATGAGGATCGGCCGCAGCCGCAGCCTTCCGGCCTCAACGACGGCCTGCTCCACG
>CAZXHQ010000597.1:0-2447 GCA_964640145.1 uncultured Rhodothermales bacterium
TCTCCTTGCCGACCTTTTGCGCGATGAGCTGATCCACGGAAATGCCGCCTGCGCTGACGTTCGTGCCTGTCGTATTCGCGACCGGCATGCTCGTGAGAAAGTTGGCGATCTTGGTGTAGTGTCCGTCCTTCGTGCCGAGGGAGTGTTTGTTCATGAGCTCCGTCAGGACCAGGATCGCGTCTTTGTGTCCTTCGAGCGGCTTAAGAATCGGCGAGAACGTGAAGTTGGAGCCCGTCCCCTCCGGCGTCCACCGCTCCGGATGGATGCCGTTCGGCATATACAGGAAGGCGGCGCGCCTGGGGCGGGCGGGAATCGAGCCGGCCCGCAGACTTGACGGCACCATCGATTCCAGGAAAGGAAGCGCGACCGCGGCCCCCAGGCCTTTCAGCATTCGTCGCCGGGAGATCTGCCAGTTCTTATCCATGAGCCTCTAACTTTCGATGGGGTCGGTTTCGATGGGATCGCTCTTCTTGTACCGGAACGGAAAGCTCGACACGAGCTCGTTGATGAATTCGACCGTCTGGAAATTATTTTCGAGCAGATGATCGGTCAGCAGGTCGACCGTCGGCTTGTCAAGAAACTGGATGTCTCGGCCAAGTGCGAAGGCCAGCATCTTCGTAGACAGGTTTCGGGCGAACTGGTCTTTCTGCTTCAGAAGCACGTCCTTCAGGCCGACCGGTCCCTCGAAGGCGGTCCCGTCGGCCAGCACGCCGGCGGCATCGATCGGCCGTTCTCCGTACGACTCCCGCCAGCGTCCGATGGCATCGAAGTTCTCCATTCCGAACCCGATCGGGTCCATTTTTACGTGACAGCCGGCGCATGCCTCGTTGGAGGCGTGCCGCGTTAGAACCTCGCGCAGGTCGAGCTCGTCTTCCGCTTCCCGGGCCTCTTCGATCTCCGGCACGTCGGGCGGCGGCGGCGGGATCCTGGCGCCGAGGATCTGCTCGACGACCCATTTGCCGCGGACGACCGGGCTCGTGCGGTGCGGGAAAGAGGTCGCCATCAGCACGCTCCCCATTCCAAGTACGCCGCCGCGCCTGCGGTCGGCGATATCGACCTTCACCAGGTCGTCGCCCTCGACCTCGCCCATGCCGTAGTGGCCGGCGAGCGCTTCGTTCAAAAACGCATAGTCGCTGTCGAGCAGATCGAGGAAGTTCCGCCGCTCCGTCAGCACGTGATGGAAGAAGTCCACCGTCTCCTCGTACATCGCCTGGCGGAGCTCCGGCGTGAGCTCGGGGAATTTCTCGGCGTCGACTTCGTGCACATCCAGAATATGATCGACGCCGAGCCACTGGGTGGCGAAGCTTTCGGCGAAGCGCCGCGAGCGCGGATCGGCCAGCATACGGCGGACCTGTCCTTCGAGAACGCTCTCGTCGTGGAGATCGCCGCGGTAGGCCAGGTTGAGCAGCTCATCATCGGGCACGCTCGACCACAGGAAGAAGGAGAGGCGGGACGCCAACTCGAACCCGCTCAGCTGATAGGGCCGCTCGAGAGGCAGGTCCACCTCATGGCGGTAGAGAAAATTCGGGGAGATCAGCATCGCCTTCAGACTCTCCTGGATGCTCCGGTCGAAGCGGTCCGGCTCCCCATCCAGGTCCGTATAGGCCGTTGAGAAAAGGTCTATCAGCTTCTCCGTATCCGCCTTGTCGGGAAAGCGACGGTAGGCCAGTGCGGCGAGCGGCCGCACGATGTCCTCGGCGGCTCGGACGGGTCCGCGCATGGACGTGTCCTCGCCGTGCCAGAGCCGATTCCACCAGATGGCGATCTGCTCCCCGAGCGTCCGCCTGTAGGGCTTCGGGACGATCTTTCGCCACAGATCACGGTCTTCGTAGGCGCGGTCGACGATGATGGTCGCCGCTTCATAGTAGCGCTCGAACGATAAGGTTGTGATGAACAGAACGCGCGCATGGTTGTCGAACCCCTCCCCGCCGGAACCGTCGGCCGGGAAAAATTCCCTCGTATCGAAATCCACGCCCAGCAGGTCGCGCACGGCGTAGCGGTATTCGCGGTGACTCAACCGACGCATGGTGACCAGGCCCGGGTCGGGCACCGCCAGGGCCTCCATCAGAAATCCGTTGATCCCTTCGATCACCACGTCCATCTCCTCCGCGGAGAGGCGGGGCTTCTGGCTCGGAGGCATCTCGCCGGAGGCGATCATCTCGGTTACCTTCGACCAGGTGGCCCCGTTACGGATGATGGAGCTGACGAAGTAGACGTCCTCGAGGTTGATGCCGCCCTTCTTGTCGGCCTCGTTGTGACAGTCGAAGCAGTGCTTCGCGAGGACGGGCCGGATGTGTTCGTGATAATACGTCCGCCTGGGGGGATCGTCATCGGCAAACGAGCTGCTCCATGCCGGCAGGAAGCAGGCGAGGAGGAGAAGACGTCTGAGGGGCGTGCTGGGGCGCATGAGACCGTATCGCCGTGGGCGTCCAGAAAGGCGCTGCCTG
>CAZXHQ010000598.1:0-2441 GCA_964640145.1 uncultured Rhodothermales bacterium
GGCGCGCTTCTTATCGAATCTCCGGCTCGCCCGTGAGATCCTCCGGTTACGCATATGTCACGCCGGATCCCCGGACGTGAACGTCGAACGACGCGGAGCGCGGTGCAGCGCCACGCATCTGGTAGCGTATTTGCGAATCGACCGTCTCAGGTGCGGCTGGCGGTTAGGCCGATGGCAGGTTCTTCGTAGAACCGGTTTCGCCAACTCGAAAAGAACGGCCAACCGGCAACTGATTTAATTCGGTTGAACGTTGAAGGTTGAAGGTTGAAGATTTTTTCTAATCGGGCATATCGATCAGGAACGAGAACCTTCAACCTTCAACCTTCAACCTTCAACCCCTCTACCTAGTGCGGCAGCCGCGGCCGCATCGCCGCATACGCCCACGTTCCGCAGAGCGCCGAGACCAGCCCCGCGACCATCACCGTGACTCCGCTTCCAAGGAGGGCGAAGATCGGCCCCGGGCACGCGCCCAGCAGCGCCCATCCGAGTCCGAAGATCGTGCCGCCGAGCCAGTAGCGGACGCCTTGTCCCCATTCTTTCGGGTTGATCGCAATCGGCTTGCCGTCCCACGTCTTCATTCCCGACCGCTTGATGAGCTGGATCGAGAGCGCGGCCACCACGACGGCCGATCCGATGATGCCGTACATGTGAAAGCTCTGGAATCGAAACATCTCCTGTATGCGAAACCACGAGACGACCTCGCTGCGCACGAGAACGATCCCGAAACCGATGCCGATGAGCAGGTAGATGAGCAGACCGAGACCGGGGCGAGTCGAGTCCGACCGGTCGCCGTCGCCGTCTACATGGCGGCGCAACGTCTCCCTTTGTGCCAGCGTCTGTGCCATGGCCGGGTACCATTCTAGAGGAGGAAGGGGAGAACCAGGTGCGTCACGATGAGGCCTCCGACGAAGAATCCCACGACTGCGACGAGCGAGGGAAACTGCAGATCGGCAAGCCCGCTAATCGCGTGCCCCGACGTGCAGCCTCCGGCGTAGCGTGCGCCGAAGCCGACGAGGAAGCCGCCGAGGACGACCATCACGAGTCCCGGCAGCGTGGCCAGACCGCTCCAACTTACGTACTGCGCCGGCACGAGCCCCGTGAAGTCCGTAATGCCGACGGCCGTGAGGTCCGCCTTGGTCGCCTCGGAGACGCCGATTTCGACGCCCGATACGGGCACGAGCTGCACGGCAATGAATCCGCCTATCACCGTCCCGAGAACGAAGACGAGATTCCACATCCCGGCCTTCTTCCAGTCGTATTTCAAGAATCCGATGTCGCGCGGAAACGTAGCCGCACAGATGTGACGAAGGTTGGCCGATACGCCGAACACCTTCCCTCCTACGATGAGCAGCAGCGGCACGACGAGTCCGATCAGCGGACCGGCAACGTACCACGGCCACGGCTGCGAGACGACTTCTGCCATGGCTCTGTCCTCCAGACGAGTGGTGGAACTCCTACCTTCATCTAACTATATAACGATTCAGTTAATTAGTTTCCGACTACCATGCGATCCGCGCTGGTCCGCCGGCCGCCGGGTCGACGTATGCCGGCGCCGCACCGCTGACGAGGGCCTGTCCTCATGTCGAAAGACTCTTCCGAGCATCTCGTGCCGAAAAGCCTGCTCGACCAGGCCGCCCGGCGCTTCAAAATGCTCAGCGAACCCGTTCGGCTGGACATCCTCGACCAGCTGCACGTCGAGGGGGAGCTGAACGTCCAGCAGATCGTCGCGGCCACCGGCCACTCTCAGGCCAACGTAAGCAAGCACCTTGGATTGCTGAGCCGGGAGGGTCTCGCCCGCCGCCGAAAGGAGGGATTATACGTCTTCTACAGCATCGCCGACCCGATGCTTTCAGAGATCTGCCGGGCCATATGCGGACAGCTGAAGCGCCGCGCCGAAGAGGCATACCGAACCGTAGAGGCCGGAGGCGCCGCCTCGCCGCCACGTCCAGTGCCTCGCGACGACGCGGACACGAAGCCGAAGGGCGGCTGATGCAGCGGAGCGAGTCCATGCGCGATGAATTCCGCTAGCCTGCCGGCACCGGCGACGTCCCGTGGGGGTTGACCACGAAAGCGGAACGCGGCGCATGGCTGATGATGCGCTGCGCGATGCTTCCGAGAAGAATTCGCTCGACGCTCGACATGCCGTGCGTGGATATGGCGATGAGGCCGGTGTCGCGCTTCTCAGCGAACTTCATAGTCTCTTCGGCAGGCCTGCCCTCTCGGCGTGGAACCGGATGCCGTCGCCCCCCTAAGGTCCCCCTAAGGTCCGACGGCTTCGGCCACGCCCTCCCGGAGCGCTTCTCGCGCCCGCTCTCGCAGATTCGTCGCCGCCCAGTACAACCCGTACAATACCTCCTCGACGGCCATGTAAGAGGCCGGGAAGACGGGCTCGTCGATCACGTGAACCATTTCGAGAACCAGGGCTTGATCGGCATGCCCGG
>CAZXHQ010000599.1:0-2435 GCA_964640145.1 uncultured Rhodothermales bacterium
GGCGCCGACCGCCGGGGGCGAGTCGGTTTTCGAGGGTGGCGCCGCACCGGGAGCTCGTCCGTCTCCGCGCCCCCGAGGTAGCGACACGGTGAATGTGCTCCCCGCCCCGGGCATCGTCTGGATGGTAATCGTGCCGTCCATAAGTTCGATCAATCGCTTCGTGACGGTCAGGCCGATTCCGGTTCCTTCATAGCTGCGATTGACGCCGGAGGAGGCCTGCTTGAACTCGTCGAAGATGAACGGCAAGAACTGATCTTCGATGCCGATGCCGGTATCTTCCACCTTGAGGCACGCGGCGTCGCGCTCCTCGTAGGTAGCGACGCGGATCTCTCCTTTCTCGGTGAACTTTAGAGCGTTGCTTACCAGATTGTATGCGATGCGCGTGACGGCGGAGTGATCGGCGTGCGCCAGCACCGGTCGGCCGCTGCACCGAACATGCAGCGCCAGGTCTCGCCGATGAGCTCTGTGCTCGAGCAGCGTAACGGCCTCGCGCACGGCGGTGTTGACGTCGACGCAGGCTAAGGTCACGTCGAAACTGCCTGATTCGAGGTGGGCGTGGTCGAGGATGCCCGTGAGCGTATCCATGAGACGCCGGCCGGCTTCCTGAATGACGTGTGCGTGAGCGCGCTGCTCGTGGCCGGCCGTCTCACCGATGATCTCGGCGAAGCCGATAATGCCCGTAAGGGGCGTTCGAATCTCGTGGTTCATGTTGTTGATGAAGGCCGCCTTTAGCTGCAGCATTTCGTCGGCGCGCTCGTTCGCAGCGATGAGATGGTTCTTGTAGCGTTCGCGGTCCTCCTCGAGTCGGGCTCGGATCGTCGCCGCCACGTCGGTGACGAAGGTGACGCCCGCCAGACATCCGACCAGAACAACCCGTCCCGTTTCCACCTCCGGTGCGAGGAGCACGGCGCCCGTCACGACCGCCGTCATGACGATCTGGTAGCAAAGCAGCGGCAGCCGAGCGCTCGGGACGAAGCTCAGCGCCAGCGAGATCGCGGCTACGCAGAAGATGAGCGTAACGCAGTAGTCCGCCGCAAACTGATTGCGGACGGCCAGCGCGACGACCCACGCGGAATTGAGGGCAAACGTGCCATAGACCAGCCGGTTCAGCCGGCGGACGGTCCAGGTGGATACGTACGAAGCGCCGAAGACGCTCATTGCGAGGCCGGCCAGAAGGAGGCGGCCCCAGAAGGGATTGAAGGATTCCGTGGGCGACAGGTCGATGGCCAGTCCGAACAATGGCACGAAGGCGGCCGTCAGGAATGCATAGACCCGGTACAGACGGAGCCACTCCGGCACGTCCCGAGAAGGGAGACGGTCCTCCGCACGGCGTAAGCGTGCGAACGGCTGGACCCGCGACGTGGAGAGCATGGCGTACGAGGGACGATGTACGAAGGGTGTCTCCCAGGGTATCGGCCGAGAAAGGAGAATCTGAAGGGCCTAGATCTTCTGCGATCTGCTGGGGATTTTAGTACGTTTACGATCGATGGGTCGATTACCAGGCGCGATGTCGCGGCACTCACAGGTTGGCCAATCCGCGAATTGATGGAAGAGATGTACTATCGAGGCACGTACCGGGCGAGGGGCGAACCATGAACAGGCGCAGAAAGAAAGAAATTATTGTGGCGGCCGCTATCATCCTCGGCTTCGTGATCCTTATGGCCCTCATCAGTCTGATCGCCTGACCGGACGGACCGCATAAAAAAACCCCGGCATCGGGAGCGCCGATGCCGGGGCCGTGCGTATCCGAAAAACCGTTCGCTATGCCGTCTCGGGCTGCTGGAAGGGATACACGTCTTTCAGCAGCGCCTGCAGCTTCGTTCGGCCGCGATTGATGCGACTCTTCACCGTACCCATGGGAAGGCCGGTGATCTCTGCGATCTCGTCGTATGCGAGCTGCTGCACGTCCCGAAGGACGACTACCTCACGGAAGGAGGCCGGAATCTCATTCAGCGCCTGCTGAATGTGCTTGTCCTGAATCGTGCTCTCCGCATGCCGGTCGGGAGAAAACGACTCGTCCGGCAGCTGCATCTCGTACTCCTCGTTGTCGCGGTTGACGCTCTGGATCGAGTAGAGACGCCGCCGCTTCCGCTTGCGGTACTCCGAACGCGCCAGGTTTCCGGCGATCGTGTAGAGCCACGTCGAAAACTTTGCAATCCGGCGATACGAATGCCGGTTGCGGTAGACGCGCAGAAACGTCTCTTGCAGCAGATCCTCACAGCGACGCATGTCGCCGAGGAAACCGTACAGATAATGCATCAACCGCTCCGAATAGCGCTCAACGAGAATATTGAACGCCGCCACCGAGCCGGATTGGAACTGCGACATCAGGTCCTCGTCCGTCATCTCCTCGAGGGCCGTCTTCCGCTTGCTCCCGGCATCCTGGGTGGTCTTCGTTACGATCTTCTTTTTTATATCCGCCACGTTGTCGTAGT
>CAZXHQ010000600.1:0-2420 GCA_964640145.1 uncultured Rhodothermales bacterium
GATGACGGCGACGCCCTGCTGCTTCATTCGCTCGATCGCCTCGAAAAGAGCGCGCGTATCGGCGGCGGCCAACGAGCTCGTCGGCTCGTCCATCACGACCACTTCGGACTTCAGAAGCAGCGCTCGCCCGATTTCGACGAGCTGCTGCTTGCCGATGCTGAGTGCTCGGACGGGCAGGTCGGGCCGGATGCCCTGCTGTCCGAGATCCGCCAGGATGCGCTCCACTTCGGCGGTGCGCGGATCGATCCACCCGAATCGCGCACGTTCTGCGCCGAGCGTGACGTTTTCTTCGACCGTCAGATGCGGCGCCAGCGCGAGCTCCTGGTAGATCATGCTGATGCCGGCCGCGCGACCGTCCAGCGGGCTCTTCGGAGCATACCGTGCTCCGCTCAGCTCCATGTAACCGGCGTCGGGTCGATGCACGCCGCTGAGCACCTTCATCAGCGTGCTCTTGCCCGCGCCGTTTTCTCCGACGAGGCCGTGGATCTCACCCGGAAAGACGTCCATGCTTACGCCTCGAAGCGCCCGCACCGGCCCGAAAGCCTTATGGATATCGTGGAGGCGGAGGATCGGCGTCGCCATAGCCGAGAATGCAAGGGGAGAGTCTGGTCAGAAGCTACGCTGCGGACGTGCAAGCCCGGGCGGCCGAGACATTGTTCAGATCAAGGCGTGCGCCGAACCGAGAATGAGGCGTACCGGAATACGCGGCGGAGCACGACGCCGCGGCGAGCCATGATCAACGCCCGCCGAGCCAGCGGTCGAGATCCGGATGCAGCAGGCTTCGAATCTCCGGGTCGTCCACGTTGTCTCGCGTTACGAGCACCGACTGCGTATCGATCCTCGGCTCCACGGATTCGCCGCGCGCGGCCGCCGCGGCTGCCGTGACTCCCTCGTAGCCCATACTGAACGGATCCTGCACGACGAGCCCGTCGAGCGTCCCCTGGCGCAGGGCCGCGAGGAGCGTCTCGTTGACGTCGAACCCGACCAGCTCGATCTCGCCGGCACGGCCCGAGGTCTGCAGGGCGCGGAGCATGCCCTGCGTGGAGGATTCGTTCGGCGTCCATATCGCGTCGATCTCCGAGAAGCGGTTGAGGATGTTCTGGGAGACCTGAAGCGCCCTCTCCATGGTGGCCCCTGCGTACATATTGTCGACGAGCAGGTCGGCCTCCGGCGCATGCTCTTCCAGCGCGGACAAAAATCCGCGCTCCCGGTTCGTCGTGCTGGCCGACCCCTCCTGGTAACGAAGCATGACGACGTTGCCCTCTCCACCGATCAGCTCGGCGAGATAGCGGCCGCCCATGCGTCCGCCCTCGTAGTTGTTCGTCGCGATGAAGCTGGACTGCGCTTCGGACTCGAGGTCGGAGTCGATGATGATGACGGGGATGCCCCGCCGTACGGCCGCCTCTACGGGCCCCACCATGCTGCGCGCGTCGAGCGGAGCGAGCACGATGGCATCGACGCCGCGGCTGATGAAGTTCTGAACCACCTGGATCTGCATCTGACGGTCGTCCTCCTTCTGCGGACCCTGCCAGATCACTTCCACGGCGAGCTCATCCGCAGCCTTTCTGGCGCCGGCGTGGATCGATTTCCAGAACTCGTGGGTCGTCCCCTTCGGGATGACCGCTATCTCGAGGGATGAGCCCTCGGAGCTCGACGTATCGCTTTCATCCTGCGGCGCGCCGCAGCCCGACATCACGAGCGCAGCGAGAAGGAGAGCGGGAATCAGGTACAATCGCATGGACGGCAAGCGGTCGGTGAGTCGGGCATCTGGTGAAATTTCTGGCTCATCAAGATACGCGAATCCGTACTGCCGCGAAATAACGGGCTGCGGTCGACTATTCGGCGAGGAGGCGGCCGCACGGACCTGCACGGCCTCGCGCCGGCTCGCTCTCCCGAAGCGGGCCGGTTCGCCTGACGAGGCGTCCCGGCGCGGCGGTGATACCATTTCCAAAGATGATCGCATGGGAGAATCGCCTCCATTCAACACGTCCTACGCTGTTGCATGCGGGACTTGCGTTTACTATATACCCTGCTCGCTCAGACCCTTCGCGGATACGCCATCTCCCGTCCGCACACTTAATTTACGTCCGATTGCACATGTTGGGAGATGCTTTTCAATCCAATCGAAGATAGTCGTTCACCCGCACCGATCGCATGTTTCGGGGCACATCCTCGCGGCTCGACTGATCTGCGGCCCACCGTCAGACCACCCCACGTATGAGCATGCCGACTAGAGCCGCCCAGCAGAGCGCGCTGATCTACGGCGTGGCGGCCGGATGCTGGATCCTGTTCACGGACCAGCTTCGCCGTGCGGACGAGCGGTGAGAAGGCGGTCGTCGAGGTCCGCGATACGGGAATCGGCATCCAGGCGGTCATCCTGCCGCTCATCTTCGACGAGTTCGTCCAGGGCTCTCAGGGAC
>CAZXHQ010000601.1:0-2417 GCA_964640145.1 uncultured Rhodothermales bacterium
GCCCTCCCGGTCGATATATCCCATCTGGCCGTCGACCTGCACCTTTGCGACTCCTTCGCCGAAGTCCCACGCCAGATCGAATTGCGGCTGGATCACGAAGGAGCCGCTGCGATCGATGTAGCCCCATTTATCGTTCGTCGTTACCCGGGCGAGCCCGTTTGAGAAGCGCCAGGCATTTTCGAAGCGCGGTTCGATGACCGGCTCGCCGTCGTCGCCCGCAAACCCGAACCGCCCCCCCGAGGAGACGAGGCGCAGCGGCGAACGCTCGTACGCGGCTTCCACGAATGTGGAGGGCTGTATGCGATACTGCGTATCGGCGATGATTCGGCCGTCGCGGTCGACGTATGCCCACGACGTATCGAGCTCGACCGGCGCAAGCCCACCCGAGAAATGCCACGCGTCCGTGAACCGGGGCTCCACCACGAAACGGCCGGCGCGGTCGATGAATCCGTAGCGGCCGTGGCTCTTGACGAGGGCGAGATCATCCGAAAAGTCCCATGCGCGTTCGAAACGCGGCTCGATGACGATCTCGCCGTCGAGGTCGATGTAGCCCCAGCTGCCCTCCACGGAAATCGGTAAGAGCGTCTGGTCCTGGCCGGGCAAGGCCTCGTCCTCGCCTGCGCAGCTCGTAAGCATGAACGTCAGCGTTGCGACGGTGGCAACGGCGGTTCCCAGGCGCGACGGCATAATCTCTCCAGCGATATCTCTCCCAGCGATTTCATGAACCGGCCTTCTGGCGTACCGCGAACGGCGAATGCGGTTTGCCGGTGCGCAGAATCGTTACCGCTTCGTATACGTCCGGCTTCGTATACATCCGGCGCCGCAACGGTGAGCCCCTTCCGCGGCGAACGCAATGTAGTGATCTTGTGAGCTATGCAGGCGATATGAACCGGCATCCGAGCCCGCCGTAAAACTTCTTGTGGCGCTGGAACGGCCGGCGCGCCTCCGCCGGGAGGCGTTCCCTGGGGCTCAGAACGGGATGCCGCTATCATGGAAGACGCCTTCGAAAACAGGGACGACAGGCCGCTGGACGAGGAGACTTTTTGGAATGACCTGCAGGCCACCTTCGAGACGGCGATCGATCTCCTGCAGGAGATCGCCGACGCACACGGCATCGATCCTTCGGGGGCGGAATCCGCCGATGCCGAGGCACGGCAGCGGCAGCTCGACGAGGCGGTGCGCACGCATCCGCTTTCACAATCGGCGTATCAGTACGCGCAGCGGGTGAACCGTTGGTTTCGCCACGCGCAGGGCCGGATCCGCGCCTGGGGAGATGCGGCCGCGCGCGCGGCCGAGCTGAACGCCGTGTCGCCGCAGCTGCAGGAAGATGTCGGCGCGGTCCAGGAAGCCGTCGAAGAGATCGCTGCACAGCGTCGCCGCATCCACGTCAAATTGATGCGCGCCCTGCGAGCCGTCCTGTCACCATCCGCATCCGAAGATCCGTACGGGCCGGCCGGCGAGGCCTTTTCGGGGGTGCAGACGTCCATCGACATGTGGCTGCGCCTGCGAGAGATTTTTCCCGACGAGGAGGATGCCATTCTGAACCTGCTCGTACATCTCGAGAACCTTCGTGCCGCCATCGCTGACTCGTTTGCCGTGGCGAACGACCACGCTGCTCCTTCGAACAGATAAGTGACGGACATGTCATCACCTAAGATCGAAAGCATTTCGTGGGGGCGAGTCCGGATCGCCGGGAGCGAGGCGCCCTTCAAGGACGTCAAGCTGTATCCCGGCGGGATGCGCGAGTGGGATTGGAACGAGACCGGGACGCGCCACGACCCCGGCGTACAGCCGGCCGACGTCGAGGAGCTGCTCGACCATGGCGCGGAGCACGTGGTGCTGTCGCGGGGCATGCATGAACGGCTGCAGGTGCAGCAGGCCACGCTCGAGCAGCTGCGGGAACGCGGTGTGGAGGTCGACGTGCTGGAGACGAGCGAAGCGGTGGAGCGCTACAACGACCTGGCGGATGGAACGCGCGTCGGCGCGCTCATTCACTCGACCTGCTGAAGATGGGCGCGCAGTCTCGGCAGCAGCGTTTCGATGGTCACGGCGCCGTCGAATCGTTCGGCGATGCGGCCCGTGCGGTCGACCACGAAGGTCGTCGGCACGACGTAATGGGCTCCGTAGGTGCGGGCTACCTCGAGTCCGTTCAGCAGCAGGGGATAATCGACGGGGAACGTCTCGTGAAAGGGTTCGACCACGTCGCGGCCTTCCTCGTCGATCGATATGCCGGCGACGAGGACGCCAGCATGGGCGAGCGAGTCGCGCACCCGCACCAGATCCGGCATCTCATCGCGGCAGGGCTCGCACCAGGTCGCCCAGAAATTAAGCACGATCAGGCGGCCGCGGTGCTCGGTGAGCCGGAAGGAGCCGCTCACCAGCGTTTCCAGCTCGACCTCGGGCGCTTCCTCACCCGC
>CAZXHQ010000602.1:0-2410 GCA_964640145.1 uncultured Rhodothermales bacterium
GGCGAAGGAAGCGCCGGCTGCGTCCTCGCCGACCACGGAGGAGCGGACGGCGAAGAAGGTGTCGGGGTTCAGCAGCGTCTCGAGATCCTCCCGCCACGCTTTCGGCAGGGGGATCGCCTGAATCCGTCGCCTTCTCTCGGCGAGGGCCTCCTGGTGAAACTCTGTGAGGGGCACGCCGTTCTGCGCCAGTAGTGCCTGCGTCTGCTCGACCGGCAGTACGGCCCACCGGGGGACGCGGTAGCCCCGCGCCTGCAGCCACGCGAGGTGGCTGGCCTTGCCGCCCACGGATCGCTCGCCGGCCAGGAGGGCCTGGGGAGGGGACACGAAGGCGCTCTGCATGGTTGGGTGTGGGATTGTCCGCGACATGGTCTACCTTGTGCCGTGGGCCGAACGGCGGATTCTACGTACAGGTCAGCCTTTACCGCCTTAGCGCGCACGATGGGCGAGCCGCCATAGCCGCGCAACCGCCGCACCGTCCTGTAGTTCCCGCCATGGATCCTTCGCTTCCCGTCTCGAACAACTTCGCGTCTCTGGTTCAGGAGGCGACGCGGCGGCATTCCGACCGGCCGGCGCTCGTCCTCCCGGACTTCCGGCGTCTGAAGGGATGGGAGGCGCGCGAGCAGGTCACTTTTGGCGAATTCTGGCAGCGAGTCTCCAGCTTCGCCCGCGCGCTCGAAGCCGCCGGCGTGCGTCCCCGGCAGCGGGTCCTTCTCGCCGTGCCGCTTTCCGCCGACCTCTATGCGCTGGCGCTCGCCGTCATGGCGGCGGGTGCGACGGTCGTGCTCGTCGACGCGGGCCTGGACCGTAAGCGGCTCATCCACTGCATCAAAGCCGCTCGGCTGGATGCCCTCGTCGGGGCCCCGCGCCTCCTGCGCCTCCGGTTTATCGTGCCGGGGCTGTGGCGGATTCCGCTGAAACTGGCGACTGGGGGAGGGGGGATCGGCCTCCGCCGGCTCGAGAGAGGCGCCAACCCGGAGCCTATCGATCCCGTGCAGATGCTTCCGTCGGACACCGCGCTCATTACTTTTACCTCCGGCAGCACGGGAGAGCCGAAAGGGGCGAACCGACTGCACGACGTCCTCATCCACCAGCATGTGGCACTCCGCCGCGCCTTCCCGCCGCGCGAGGACGAGGTGTCCATGACGTGTTTTCCCGTCGTGGCCCTGCACAACCTATGCTGCGGGGTGACCACGGTGCTCCCGGCAATCGACTTTCGGGATGTCCGTGCGGGCAAGGCAGCGTGGATCCTGCGGCAGATGGCCGAGTACGACGTCGGCACTCTCACGGGAGGGCCGGCGTTCATCCGCTCCATCATCCGCCATTGCACGCGCGACGAGCTCACGCTGCCCCGGATCGAGCGGCTGGGAGTCGGCGGGGCGCCCGTGGGCCGGCCTCTCTGCCGGGACATCAGCGCCGTTTTTCCGCGGGCGGAGGCGCGTGTGATATATGGATCGACGGAGGCCGAGCCGGTAGCGTCGATCTCGGTGTCCGAAGTGCTGGATCTTCACCGGGACGGCTACGCCCGCGGGCTCGGCTATCCGGGTGGTCGCGTGCACGAGGCGACGAGGGTTCGGATCATTCCGGTGACGGAGGGTCCGCTGGACGGGCTGCCCGGCGAGGTCGCGGAGAGAGAGTGGGGCGAGGTGGTCGTTTCAGGTCGGCACGTCGTACCTGCCTACTTCAAAAATCCGACGGCCGATGCGAATACCAAAGTGCAGGACGCCGACGGAACGGTCTGGCACCGGATGGGCGACGTGGGACGGCGCGACGAGGCCGGGAGGCTGTGGCTGGGCGGACGTGCGGGGCGGCTGGTAGAAGCGCAGGAGTGCACGTTGCATCCGCTGCGCGTCGAGGCGCTGCTCGAAGAGGTGCCGGGACTCCGGCGCTCGGCGCTGCATGCCCATCGAGGGCGCATAGTGCTGTGGGTGGAGCCTGAGTCGGAAGGGCCCGACCCGCTACCGGCTATCGGTGCCGCGCTCGCTGCCGAGAAGATAGCCGTCGACGACGTGTTGACGGTCGACGCCATACCCGTAGATCGGCGGCACCGGTCGAAGGTCGACTACGACGCGCTCGAGAAGCTGGCGGCTCGGCGGATCATGCGCATCGATTCTCATCGCTCCTGAGCATACGTACACCCTTTAAGGCACCGAGTGACCATGGAAAAAGCTCACCACGTACCCCCGGTTTCAGCCGCAGCGAGCGAGATCGGCGCACGGATGCGCTTCGACACGCTTCGCTACTCCCTCGTGTGGGAGGACATCGCCCTACTTCGGGACGGGCTCGCCGTGCAGCCGTCCGACGACGTCCTCTGCATCACCTCCGCCGGCGACAACGTGCTGGGGCTGCTGCTCGAGGAGCCGCGCTCTGTGACGGCGATCGATCTGAACCCGTGTCAGAACCGGCTTCTCGA
>CAZXHQ010000603.1:0-2408 GCA_964640145.1 uncultured Rhodothermales bacterium
ACCTCCCGCACCAGCTGGAAGAGCAAGACGCGCATATTGTCGGTAGGAGGACGGATTGTGCCGTGCACCTTCAAGTCGACCTCCAGGCCGTGTACCTCGTTCATGTAGGTTTGCAGCCACTGCAGGGCCTCCGCGAGCCCTTCTCCCTGGAGCACCAGCGGACTCAGATCAACCGTCAGCTGCCGGGTCGTCGTAATCGCTTTGCCCATCAGGTCATACAGGTGGTCGAGTTGATCCTTCAGCGCCGTATCCTCCGGGGCAAGATCTTCGAGGAGGAAGAAGAACTTCATCTGCACGCCGTACAGCAGTTGTTGAAGGTCGTCATGCAGAATCTGCGAGATGCGGCGGCGTTCTTGCTGTTCGGCGAGCGTCAACGCCGACGCCAGCGTACGGACCTGTTCCGTCAGGGCGAGCTGCCGTTCGTATTGAATTTGGAGTTCCCGCTCGCTCGCGCGCAACTCATACGTTTGCTCATTCACGCGCTGCTGTAGTGCCCGCTCCCGTTCTCGAAGATAGCGGGTCCGACCAAAGTGTGCCGCCACGCCGCCCGAGAGCAGCACGAGGCAGCCGAGCAGGTAAAACCAGATCGTCTCGTAGAAAAAGGGCCGAATGCTGAGGGCCACGGTAGCCCCCTCTTCGTTCCAGCGGCCGTCGCCGTTCCGGGCCTGAACGCGAAAGCGATAGGCACCGGCGGGAAGGTTGGTATAATACGCCGAGCGTCGTGTTCCAGCTTCCACCCATTCGTCGTCGTAGCCTTCGAGCCTGTACCGAAGGGCCATGCGGCTCGTCGCAACGAAGCTGGGCGCCGTGTAGTCGAATTGCAGGTCTCTGCTCTGGGGGGGCAGTTCGATCGTCGCCCTGCGTTCGACCGGCTGCCCATCGACCCTGATCGCCTCTACCACGACGGTAGGTACGACGTCGTTGTTCGGTATCGAGGCCGGGTCGATCACTGCGACGCCGTGCATGGACGCAAACCAGAGGCGTCCGTCGCTTGCGCGCCAGGCACTGGGTTGGGTTCCGCCGTTAAACTCGATGCTCTTCAGGCCGTCGGCCCGGCCGAATATCCGGTTGTCGATCAGGTCGCTCGTACCGGCTGCATAGGCGAGGAGGCTATCCTTGTGGACTCGAGAAATACCCTTCTGGCTGGCGAGCCACAGGTTTTCATCGTCGTCCTCCAGGATCTGAAGCACGTTGTCGTTGAAGAGCCCGTCACGGCTCGTGAAACAGGTAAAAGAAGCATCTTGGCGGCGGCAGAGGCCTCCTTCCTTCGTTCCAACCCATAGCACGCCGGCTTCGTCTTCATGCAGCGCGAGAATGAAGTCGCTCGAGAGGCCGTCATCGATGCCGAATACGTCGATGTTTCCGTTCGGACGGCGGCGGTTCAGGCCGCCACCCGCGGTGCCGATCCATAAATTCCCCTTCCGGTCCTCGTGGAGCGCCGTGATCCAGTCGGCCGAGAGGCCGTCTTCCGTCGTAAAAGTTCGAAATGCGCCGTCGTCCATTCGGCCCAGCCCGGCGTCGGTTCCCAGCCACAGAAGCCCCGAGCGATCTTCGTGGATGGACCACAGGTTGTCGCTCGGGAGGCCGTCCGAGGTGTCGAAACACTCAAAGCGCTCGCCTTCGAGGCGGCACAGCCCTCCATGCAGCATCCCGACCCAGAGCGGGCCGGAACGGCTTTCGTGAAGCGCGTACACGAAATCACTGGGGAGGCCGTTCGACGTCGTGAAGTGCGTAGTGACTCCGTCCTCCAGGCGGTTCAGCCCGTTCCCGTCCGTACCGATCCACATAACCCCGCTGCGATCCTCCAGGACGGAGGCGATGACGTCCCCGGAGAGACCTTCCGCTGACGTGATCGGGATGAACTTACCGCTGCCCAGGCGGTGGAGTCCGCCTCCGTCGGTGCCGATCCATACACCCCCTTCACGGTCCTGGTAGAAAGAACGGATCTGGGAATGCGCCAGGC
This sequence comes from uncultured Rhodothermales bacterium, assembly GCA_964640145.1. Classification (GTDB taxonomy): domain Bacteria; phylum Bacteroidota; class Rhodothermia; order Rhodothermales; family VXPQ01; genus CAZXHQ01. The sequence goes on from CAZXHQ010000603.1 coordinate 1,964, forward strand.
CGTCTTCTGCCGTGAACGCCGTGTACTGGCCTTGGTAAAGGCGGCAGACGCCGCCGTCCAGCGTTCCGATCCAGAGCGCGCCGGATCGATCTTCGAAGAGCGCACTGATGACGTCCCCACAACGCCCGGGCGGCGGATCGAACGTGCGCATCGTCTCATCCTGCAATTGGGCCAGCCCCTGATCCGTGCCGATCCACACGCCTCCTTTACCGGGATACAGGGCGCGGATGAGGTCGCCCGGCAGTCCGTCATCCGTGGTGTAGTTCGTGAAGTTTCCCGTGCTGAGGCGACTCAATCCGGCAGCCGTGCCAAACCAGAGGGTGCCGTCCGGGCTTCCGCTGATCGCCAGGACGATGTCGTCCGCCAGTCCGTCCTCGCTCGTAAGGCAGTCGAAAGACTGGCCGCCGAAGCGGCAGATCCCTCCCCCAATGGTGCCGATCCAGAG
>CAZXHQ010000604.1:0-2408 GCA_964640145.1 uncultured Rhodothermales bacterium
TCCTGGGTGGTCTTCGTTACGATCTTCTTTTTTATATCCGCCACGTTGTCGTAGTGTCTGGTTCGGATTCCAAATGTGAGCACCCGGCCCGGCCTTAACACCGTGCCGTCTCAATAGTATCTCGCAGTCAAATAATGTTATATGGATACGATGTGCAACCGTTCCAGTGCATGCAGGCGCTTCAACGAGTCTTGAACGTCGTAAGGATAGCCGTTGTCCTCCTCGCGTTCAAGCAAAACCTGTCAGGATGACAGTCTACGGTCACCCAGGCACTTCCCGGCGTACGTTCTATATACTGTGCAAATAAAGTACCAGCCAGTTTTATTGCGTACAACCTGCCGTATCGCCTCCTAACCAGCTTGTAACATGGGTTACACCCGCCTCCACCCTGTCGCGGTCTGTCGTCTCAAGTGGACAGTCAGCGTACCTGCGTTGTACAGATCTGTCAAAATCGCAGCACTCCCTCGGTCCGGTCGGGCCGCGCGTGGTCTCCCCGGAGGCCGCCTTCACCGGCGAAGGATCGGGAAGGCGTAACGATTCGGGGTCGGAAAGGCGCCCGCAGCGTCTCGGCCTGTTCTTTGCGATCTTCGTCGATGTCGTACTCTATCCAGTAACGTTTACGTCCATGAACGCTGTCTACACCATCCTCGCGGCGCTTCTCCTTCTCGCAGGCTGCGGCGGGAACGGCCCGTCGGGCCCGGAAGCTGACGCAGGCGTCTACAGCGAGACCTTCATGTTTTCGATGACCGATGCCCAGATCAACGGTCCCGTGGCGTCCGTGCAGTATGACGTGCCCGCTATCACACCGGCCGTCACCGATTTCGGCGCGGTTCTTCTGTATTTCAGGGAGCAGGGTACCTGGACGGCTCTGCCATACACCTTCGCCGAAGAGTCGCTCGATCTTCCCGCCGTAGACTACACGATTACTCTGGCATTCGGATTCGAAGAGGGCTTTCTCGAAGTCTTCTACGAGGCTTCGACGAGCCAGGTCGACCTCGCGGGGCAGCCCAATCGGCAGTTACGGATGGTGGTGATCGAGGATCTATCGGTCGGCAAGGCGGGCGTCGACCTTTCCGATTACGAGGCCGTAAGCGCCTACTACGGCCTCGACGAGTAGGAAGGATCTCGTCGGGTGAACGACGAATCCCCGGCGTCTACGTGGACCACCAAGCGTACGTCGCCATGCCACGTCCCGTTTGCAATGCCGCCGTCATGGAATCACACGATGCATAAACGAGAGGTAGGTGCCGGTATCGCCGCAGCTTGCGTCGTCTGCCTTCTCGCGGCGGGGTGCGAATCCAGCAGCGACCGCCGGGCGGACGCAGCGGAGGAGTATTACGACGTGCGCGAGAGCGCGCACGTCGACGGAACGGGCCGCTTCTACATGGGCCGCGAGATTGCAAAGGTGACGGGAGTGGACCGGCAGGAGTGGCTGGAGCGGCCGCAGCGCGAGACCGAAGAGCTGCCCAGCCGCGTGGTGCGCGCCCTCGAGCTCGAGATCGACGACGTCGTGGCCGACATCGGGGCCGGTACGGGTTACTTTACGTTTCGCATCAGCCCGCACGTGCCCGAGGGCCGCGTCTTCGCCGTAGACATCGAGGAGGAGGCCCTGGCCCTCATCCGTCACAAGATGAGGCGGCGGGGCGTCGACAACGTCGAAACGGTGCTGGGTACGGTCGAGGATCCCCGTCTTCCTGGCGATTCCGTGAACGTGGCGCTGATCGTCTTTACGTACACCCAGTTCTCGCATCCCCGGGAGATGATGGTCAACATCCGAAAGTCACTGGTTCCCGGCGGCCGGGTCGCGCTTGTCGAATACCGGGGAGAAGACTCGACCTTACCCGTTTCTTCCCTGTATACGATCACCGAGGAGCAGGCGAGGCTCGAACTGGAGGCTGCCGGACTGCGCTGGCTCGAGACGCGCGACATCCTGCCCCAGCATCACTTCATCGTGTTCGAGAAGCCGGCGGCACGACGCTGATTCTCGTGCTCGAATCCCTGTACGTCATGTCGTACGTACGCTGACCCGCCATGAGGGTCGATACGGTGCTCCGCCAGGTGCCGACGAGTCACGGCGCCGCTATGGGAAGGGGGCGGAACGCGGAGCGCGGCACCCATAGGTTACCGCATGTGCGAATGGATGTACTTACTCGCGGTGGGTGAGCGCCGGCTCTATGGGGTCTACCCGCTCATAGCAATTCGGGTCGTCGTCCGGGTTGCAGGGAACGACCTCGAGCTCCAGCGTCGAGTGGGCGATGTCGTGCTTCGCCTGTAATCTACTTTTTATAGCCGACTTGATCGTTTCCATCTCGTCCAGATCGTCGCTGGAGATGACGACGTGCGCCTCCAGCGCCAGGTGCTCCTCGTCGAGCTGCCAGACGTGCACGTGGTGCATGTCCACCACGCGG
>CAZXHQ010000605.1:0-2407 GCA_964640145.1 uncultured Rhodothermales bacterium
GCTGCGTTCCGCCAGAAACACGTCGCCGCTGTCGAACCGGCCGAGCACGGTCGTACCGGCAGCCGGCGTAACACGCGCGAACCGGCGGAACTGGGGTCGAAGTATGGCCGCACGGCCGCTGCCTCCGAACGGTTCGAAGATCGGGTGGCGGGCTTCGAACTCGCCGATGATCACGTCGTATCCTAACTGGTCGCGCGCCTCGACGATCCGGTCTACGCGGCCGACGTCGAAGGCGGCGAGGGCCTGGTCGAGCGCCTCTGCGTCGGCACCTTCGCCGGGCGAGATTACGACCGTACCTCCGCCGTCGACGAACCGCCTGAGTACGTTTCTATCGGCCGCATTCAGGGCGCGCGACAGGAACACGACGTCCGCATCCTGGAGGACACCGGCGTTCGGGCGATCCGACGTCGAGAACGCAAAGCGAGAGCCTTCGTCGAGGTCGAAGGCGTTTCGCAGGTAGAAGGCATCGCGCTGCCCGGACGAGGCCGGCGCGTCGATGACGAGGATGCCCGGCTGGCCGTCCGCCCGACCCGTGAAGTAATACCGGTCGTCGTCGGGCAGCTCGTCGTCGTCGATCGCGAGCATGCCCTGATAGTATCCCTCTCGGGTGACGAGCTGTTGGAACGATACCGGGGCGGACGGACGGCCCTGAAGCGGCTGCCGATCCACCTCGGCGCCGTCGAGCACCAGCGTCGCGCTCCGCCCGCGCTCGGCCGCCTGGCCGAACGCAGCGATTCGTGCGTCGAACCGTACCGCCTGGCCGTCTCCGGCGGAACGCCTCGAGCGCTCGAAGGCCTCCACGTAGGCGTTATCCGGCTCGCCGTCGGCGACGGACACGGGCTCGAACACCACGCCGGACGGCAGCTTCCAGTTCTCGAGCGCCCCCGTCCACCCGGATTCCTGGAAGTCGGAGATCATCACGACGACGCGGCGGGGGTGTCGTGCATCTTCGAGCATGTCCTGCGCTCGCTGCAGCGCAGGAAAAAAATCCGTCTTCCGATAACCGGCCTCCACGGCGTCGACCGCCCCTCGGTGCACGGTCTGATCGGCATCCAGCTGAGAGAGCACCTGCACCTCGTCGTCGAAGGCGATGAGGGCTATCTCGTCGTTCGACTCCGCACGCTCGATGCGCTCGCGGGCCGCTTCCCGTGCGCGCTCGAACGCGTCGCCATGCCGCATGCTGAGCGATCGATCGACGAGTACGACCACCGACTCACTTTCACGCTGCGGCACGAACGGCAGCTGTTCGGCGGGTAGATAGGGCCGCGCGAACACGAGCGCGAGCAGCGCCAGCAGAGCGGCGCGCGCCAGCATCAGCATCCGATCCTTCAAGCGCCGTTTCCGGATAAGCTCCTTCGGCGTGGCCTTCAGGAACATCAACGAGCTGAACGGGACGGTCTTCGCCCGCATCCGCCGCACCAGATGGTAGAGGACGGGCAGGACCGCGGCGGCCGTCGCAAACAGGAAGATGGAGTTTATGAAAGACAAGGCGTGGTCGGCTTTCGTGTGTCGCTACATTCGTTTCGCTCTCGCGGCGAGGTACTCGAACAGGGCAAAATCCAGCGGCTGGTCCGTCGGAAGGACGTGATAATCGACGCGCATGCGTCCGCACTCGCGCCGGAGCGTCGACGTAAATCGGTCGAGATTCTCAAGATAGGCTTCGCGCGCCGCCTCCGAGGCGATCAGCAGCTTCTCGCCCGTCTCCAGGTCCTCGAACTCGACCATGTCGGAGAAATCGAAGTTGATCTCCTGCGGATCCATCACGTGGAAGACCATCACGTCGTGCCCCTGAAAACGGAAATGGCGCAGTCCGTCGATGATGGCCCTGGCGTCATCCAGCAGGTCCGAGATCAAGACGACAAACCCTCGCCGCCTGCGGCGCTCGGCCAGCTCATGCAGGGGCTTCCCCATGTCCGTGTGGGCTCCCGGACCGACGGTCTCGAGAAACTCGAGAATGGCATGCAGGTGGCCCGTCGTGCTCTTCGCCGGGATATGCTCGGTGATCTTCTCGTCGAAGAGCGTCAGTCCCGCTCCGTCGCGTTGCCGAATGACCAGGTAGGCCAGCGACGCGGCCAGGTACGAGGCGTAGGCCCGTTTAGAGAGCCCTTGCGAGCTGTATTCCATCGAGCCGCTGATGTCGAGCAGGATGTCGAGAGACGTGTTCGTCTCGTCCTCGAATTCCTTCACGTAATAGCGATCCGTCCGCGCGAACAGCTTCCAGTCGACGTGCATCAGATCGTCACCCGGAATGTAGGGGCGATACGACATGAACTCTACCGAAAAGCCGCGGTACGGGCTTCGGTGGAGTCCGGAGACGAACCCTTCCACCACGGACCGCGCCCGCAGCTCCATGTTGGAGATGCGAGAGAGGATGGTGGGATCTATGAATCTATTCGCCATGCTCGAT
>CAZXHQ010000606.1:0-2405 GCA_964640145.1 uncultured Rhodothermales bacterium
GTTGAAGGTTGAAGGTTGAAGGTTGAAGGTAAAAAAAAGACGCGGCCCGGAGGCGGCGTCTTGAACGGCCTGTCTGTGAATGTCCCGCCGTAGGCGGCTGTTCCAGCGCGCGCAAGCCGCTGATTCCGGCTAACCGTCTATTTCCGGCTGTAGTCCGGCAGGGCCCGCACGGTCATCGTCGGCGGATCGAGCGGCCGATCCACCAGCTCCGGCGCTACGTGCCGGCCCGTCGAACGCGGCGTCTCGAGGGCCGCCAGCGCATCGACGACGTCCATGCCTTCGACGACCTCGCCAAAGACGGTATACTGCCCATCGAGGTTCGGTGCGCCGCCTGCGTCGCGGTAGGCGGCCCGGACGGTGTCCGCAAAGGCAAACGACGGATCGTTCGTCATCTGGCGAATCTGCCGTTCGACGCGATCGAGCGTAGCGTCGTCGAATTTCATCCCGGTCACGACGTAAAACTGGCTGCCGCTCGAGCGACGCTCCGGATTTACAGAATCGCCCGTCCGCGCCGCCGCCACGGCACCGCGCTTGTGGAACCGCTCGGGCTTGATTTCCGCCTCGAGCGTATATCCGGGATCGCCGGCACCGTCGTTGTAGGGATCGTCGTCGCGCGAGTTGGGATCGCCGCCCTGGATCATGAATCCCTCGATGATCCGGTGGAAGCTCGTACCGTCGTAGAACCGCTCTGCGGCCAGCTTCTTGAAATTGTCGCGGTGGATCGGCGTCTCGTCGTAGAGCATGATGACGAATCGACCCACCCGCGTCTCCACCTCGAAATAGTTGGTGGCGAGCGAATCCTGCGGAGCGGAAGGCCAAAGGAGCGCGAACAGGAAAATGAGGAGCGGATTCATCAGGCGACCGCGTCGAGCGGATTCATCAGGCCGGCGAGGGAGCGTCGCCGGGAGTACCCGACGCGTCCTCGAAGACGCCGTCGAAATAGCGTACGATCCCGAGCTTCAGCAATTTCTCCTGCTGTTCGACCGGCAGTTTCGGGATCGATTCGACCGACCGCTCCCAGATCCAGTGGCCGCGTTCATCCAGACCGATCCGCTCGTACAGACCAAGCATTTCGAATGCGCAGTACGTTCCCTCCATGATTGCATCCTGTTTGGCCTCCTTTACCAGCTCCGGCTGGTAGCCGCGGCCGAGCGACTGAATGCCGATCAGGAAGAGAATCGCCTCGATACTGGCGTCGCGACCGAACTTCTTGCCGACCCAAGCTTCGACATGCGCCCAGCGCTCCTCCAGCTCCGGATCGTCGGCCTGAAGGTGCTCATCGATCAGATCGTCCATCGGAGCTGTCATGAGATCCAGGCGTCGGCCTCGGCGAGAAGCTGCTGGTGCTGCCGCCTGAGCAGGCGCACGACGATGGAGCTCAGCTTGCGACCCGGGCCGTCTTTCGGCTGACCCGACGCCAACGAAAGGATACGCGTCGTACCGTCCTCGATGGACTCGATGGCCTCGGTGAGCGCGAACCACCACGAACGGTCCTCGTCGCTTCCACCTGCCGCATCATTCGACAGGTCGAGCATACGCGTCCCCTGAGCGTCCAGCGCCTCGGCGATCGCCTCTGCCGTCGCCGCGGTCGTCTCGATCATCTCCGTCAGCTTTTCACCGTGCGCAAGCGAGATCGCAGCGTTGGCCGCCTTTTTCTCGCATGCCAGCACCTTCTCAAGGGTCTGCAGCGCGGCCACGGCCAGGGATTGGAAGGCCACACCATTTTCGACGTTGCCGACGACGTGGCGCACGGCGTCCGCATACGGAGACGCATGTGCGTCGTCGACGTTCGCCGTACCGCTAGCGCCGACCGGAGTGCTCCAGAGCTTGGCTTTGTAATCCTGCTTTCCGGCTACTTGCTTACGCTGACCCACGGGGATTGGAAAAAATCTCGATGTATATCGAATAATGCCCTCATTCATACAGGCATTTAAGATCGTTCTAAGGACAATCGGCTTAAAACATGGGTGGAATATCAGGTTCCAACCCAGGGCGAAGGCGGATCGCGCGGCCATAAGGCCGGCTCTCTGACACTTCGGCCACCCTTAACGGACTCTCTGTCCGCGTGTTTCGGTACTGTAGGACCGTACAAATTACGGTCCGAAGCGCATGAAGCCCGCGTTAAGATGGTCTATTTGCCTCGAGCCGGGCCCGGAAGCGGTATCAGTGGGGCGTACGCTCTCGACGGAACCGCGGGTGTTGTGACGAAATGGCAGACATCGTCCGGACCGGAAACCATCCGGGGACGGAGGGAGAGAGCCGGGGCAGTTGCAGTCGCGCGGTGCCGTTCGGGATATACGGATGCTACGTCCGTCTACGCTGGAAAAGACGCGGTTGGATACGGCAGGATGTGGTGGGCCCTACTGGATTTGAACCAGTGACCTCTCGCGTGTGAGGCGAGCGCT
>CAZXHQ010000607.1:0-2400 GCA_964640145.1 uncultured Rhodothermales bacterium
TGGGGCCGCGGCGACGATGACGATGGTCCGCGCGGGGCGGTGACCTCGTCGTGAGCCGGTCCGAGGGCGCGGGGCGGCGGCGTTCCTACAGCTTGATCACCGCGTCGGCGACCTCCTTCGCGCGTCCGAGGTGCTCGGGATAGCAGAGATGGAGTACGGTGACGCCGGGTTTGCTGCCTATCCGATCGAAGAGATAATCCACCAGCGTGCGCGCGTCCTCGTCGAGGTCGTGCTCCTCGGCCTCCCGGCGGGCGGCCTCGAACAGCGCGTCTGCGTCGTTGAAGACGAGGATGGTAGGGGCGTCGCTCGCCTGGTCGAACGCTTCGCGGAGGTTGCCCTGCGACTGGAGCGGCCGCTCGCCGATCAGCGCCGCGGCGTCGCGCTGGTACACGTCCAGCGACGTGTAGTCCGCCAGCGCGGAAAGAGCGGACTGCCTGGCCTGGTTATCGCCCCCGAGCAGCACGACGCACACGTTTCTCCGGTCGTCGACGGCCGCGCCGACCTCCTCTATCAGGTCTCGAAACTCGTCGGTGCCGAAACGTGCGGTCATCATCCCGCCAATCCTCCTCCAGGTTCGCTTCTCGGGACCTTCGCGTTGGGCGTACTTCCTTCGCGGCGGGCGTGCTTCGCGGCGGGCGTGCGCGTGCGCGAGCGCGGCGGGCGTGCGCGTGAGAGCACGGCGGACGACGGGCAGGGCATGGGCACGGCGAACACCCGTGGGCGCCCGCCGCCTTCCGGCATCAATCTTGCTACACTTGGGGCAGCCGGCGTGGCGGGCACTTTTACGTCGTATATTGCGTTAAGGTCTCACTTCGACCGTGCGTCCGACATCATCCTGAAACAGTCAACAGCCGATGTTTCGATCCAAAAGTAGGCGGTATTACATCCTTCCCGGCGTCGCTCTGCTGCTGCTGGGCGCGATCCTCGGCGTCAAGCTCGAGTCGACGCTCACCAGCGACGACACGTTCACGCACCTCCGGAAGCTCGAGGACGCCTTCGTCATCATCAACCAGAAATACGTCGAGAGCGTCGACGCCGAGGTGATGGCGGAGAAAGCGATCGCGAGCATGCTCAAGGAGCTCGATCCGCACTCCACCTATATCTCCGCGAAGGATGCTCGTGACGTGCAGGAAGCCTATCAGGGCTCCTTCGGCGGCATCGGCATCTGGTTCGAGATCCCGCGCAACGACGACGACTACAGCGACGACACGCTTCGCGTGGTCTCCACGATAAGCGACGGTCCGAGCGAGAAGGCGGGCGTGCGGGCCGGCGACCGGATCGTCGGCATCGGCGACACGACGGCCGTGGGGCTCTCGCAGAACGAGATCACCTCCCGGCTGAAGGGCACCATCGGCACCGAGGTCGACGTCACGATCCAACGCCGCGGCGCCCGCAATCCGCTTCAGTTCACGCTGACGCGGGACGAGATCCCGCTCTACACGGTCGACACCTCCTATCTGATGGATGAGGGGACGGGTTACATCCGCATCTCCCGCTTTTCCATGCAGACCTACGACGAGTTCATGGAGCACGTCCAGCAGCTGAAAGAGGAGGGCATGGAGCGCCTGGTGCTCGACCTGCGGTCGAATCCGGGCGGCATCATGGAAGCGGCCGTCGACATGGTCGACGAGATCGTGCCGGGCGAGGAGATGATCGTCTACACGAAGGGCCGCAACTCCGATGCGACGAGCGCCTTCCGGACGCGCCGGACGGGCATCCTGGAGGATCAGCCCCTCATCGTGCTGGTGAACGAATACTCCGCCTCGGCGAGCGAGATCGTCGCCGGCGCCCTGCAGGATCACGACCGCGCCCTCATCGTCGGGCAGCGCACCTTCGGCAAGGGGCTCGTGCAGCACCAGTTCCCGCTTCCCGACGGCAGCTTCCTGCAGATGACCGTCGCCCGGTATTACACGCCGTCGGGCCGGCTCATCCAGACGCCGTACGCGGACGGCAACCAGCAGAATTACTACGAGAGCAAGTTCGCGACGCTCGACGACGCGACGTTCCATCCCGGCGAGTACATCGACAACATCCCGGATTCGCTGCGCTTTAAGACCGAGCACGGCCGGGACGTCTTCGGCGGCGGCGGGATTCTGCCGGACTACATCGTCAGGCCGGACACGACGCCGCTGGTGCGCGCCGTCCTCGGCAACGCGCTCGACGTCCGCTTCGCCCGGAACTGGTTCATCGAGCACGAGGGCGAGCTGCGCGACGAGTGGGGCGAGCGGCAGGACGAGTTCGCCGGCGGATTCGCGATCGGCGACGAGGTGTGGGCGCAGTTCGTGGACTTCGCCGCCGAGAACGGCGTCGCAACGACGACCGACACGGCCGCCGTGGACCACGCGGAAGGCGTCTTCTCCACGGCCGAGCTGGCCGAGCGCGAGGCCGAGCTGAAGGTGT
>CAZXHQ010000608.1:0-2395 GCA_964640145.1 uncultured Rhodothermales bacterium
TATACGCCTTCCTCAACTACGGCCTCTCCTCGACGCTCTACCACACCAAGTATGAGGCCATCCGGCACTGGTTCGGCCAGGAAACCCTCTCGTTCCGCCCACCTCACGACCGGCGCCATCAGGTCAACGCACTGGTGAGCACCTCGTGGAAGGGGTTCGGCTTCAGCGCGCGGTGGACGTTCGGCTCCGGCCTGCCGTATACGCGCCCGCTCGGGTTCGACAGCTTCGTCCTGCTGGATCGGGCCGGCAGCATTTTCGAGATGGAGCGCTCGCGCCGCGTCATCTACGACCGTCCCTTCAATGCCGTGCTCCCGACCTATCACCGCCTCGACCTGTCGCTGGAACGCACGCTCCACGTCGGCGCCGTCGACGTCACGCTGATGGGCAGCGTCATCAATACCTACGACCGCCGCAATCTCTTCTACCTCGACATGTTCACCATGCGGCGGGTGGATCAGCTCCCGATCGTGCCGTCCTTCGGAATGCGGGTGGCATTCGAATGATTGGCCATGCACATATCGTCTCATGGGCGCTCTGTCTCGCGATTCTCCTCCCCGGATGCACGGAAGAGGTCGCCGCACCTCTCGGCAAGGACGAGCCGTTCTCCATGTACGGCATCCTCATCCCCAGCCGCGAATTTCAGACGATCAGCGTCTCTCCCATCCAGCCACTGCTGTTCGACTATCCTGCCGCGCTGGACGCCACCGTCTCGTCGACGGACCTCGAAACCGGCCAGAAGGTGATATGGAAAGATTCCGTCTCGACCGGCGATCGCGGGCAAAGGGAGCACGTCTTCTGGGCCGAGTTCTTCCCTGAATTCGGCCATGCGTACAAGGTCGAGGCTGTGCGGTCAGACGGAGCGACGACGTCTGCGGTCGCCCACATACCCGAACGCGTCGTCGTCGACGCGCGGGGTGATGCGGACGACAACCTTCAGGTGCTCGTATCCGGCAAAGCGTTCCGGCTGAACAGGATCGAACTGATCTACCAGCTGCGCCTAACCGAGCGATCGGATCCCAATCCTTGCCTCTGGAGGCCGTTTACGCACGTGGTTTCGTACACCGGCGAGGAGTATCCGGTGGAGAACGGGTACGGATTCGACGTGAATCTGGGGCTGGACCACTTCAATATGGAGCTCTTCTACGTACGGACGCCGAATGTACACGGCCTGGCCCTTATGGGCCTGTCCGTCCGCATGCTCGTCGCCGACCCGGCATGGAACCCTCCGGGGGGCGCGTTCGACCCGAATACGCTCTCGCACCCGGACGTGATGACGAACACGACGAACGGGTTCGGTCTCGTTGCCGGGGGCTATGAATACCGGCGCGCCGCCTATCCCTCTGAAGAAGTGATTGCGGGGACGAAGTTCTTCGATTTCATGATCCGCCCGCCGAGCGACTGCTTCGACTACTGCAGCTGCGGATAAGAATAGTGCTGCTGATAAAAATAATAATGTGCGAGCCCAGGAAATGCCCCGGCCTTCTGCTTCTCGTGCTGGCTCTGGGCACTGCGGGCTGCACGGAAGACGTCGCCGCCCCGTCCGGCGCCGACGCGCCGTTTTCCATGTACGGCATCCTCAACCCGCGTCTGGCCACGCAGACGCTGCTCGTCTCGCCCATCGAGCCGCTGCTCTACGATCTGCCGGAGACGATCGATGCCGTCGTGACGTCGACGGATCTGGAGACGGGGCGCACGACCGTCTGGCGCGACTCCGTCATAACCGGGGAGCAGGGCCAGCTCGATCATATCTATCATGCCGACTTCCGAGCCCGATTCGGCGGCACCTACCGCGTGGAGGTCGTTCGGTCGGACGGCGCTGTGAGCGCCGCCGAAGCCCACGTGCCTGGCCTCGTAGACGTGTCCTGGAAGGACCTCCCGCCGACGAATCTCGACGTCTACGTGCTGGGCGAGAATTTTCATTTGCTGGCCGTCGACGTGGCCTACGTCGTGCGATGGTACGAGAAGTTCGGGGACCCCGATCCAGCGATCAATCCGTGCGAAGCCCCTGCAGGAACCTACGCCTTTACGTATCACGACGAGATTCTAGAAACGGAAGGCGGTTACCGTCTGCGTGTTGACCTCGACGTCGACAACGAGCGCGTCCTCGGGGGATATCAGCTTGAATTCGGCCCGCTTCGGTGGCAACCCGGCAGGAATGGCCTTGCGCTCACGGGCATGGAGATACGGCTTCTGGTGGCTGAACCGGCGTGGGCGCCGCCGGTCTTCGAGGCCAGCGTGCTCGCCGATCCGAACGTCATGAGCAACGTGACGAACGGACTTGGCTTCGTGGGAGGCGGGTACAATCACGACCGTCGCGTCTTTCCCGGCTCCGAGCTCGCCGGCGGGACCGGGTTCTTCGACTTCCTGATGCGCCCGCCAGGCCAGTGCCTCGACT
>CAZXHQ010000609.1:0-2394 GCA_964640145.1 uncultured Rhodothermales bacterium
GCCCGGATCTCGCCGACCGCGCCGATTCTAAACCTTCAACCTTCAACCTTCAACCGAATTCAATGAAGCGACTCGGAGTCACCGGGGGCATCGGCAGTGGGAAGACGACCGTCTGCCGCATGCTGGAGGAGCTGGGCGCACGCGTCTTCTATGCAGATCTCGAGGGGAAGCGCCTGCTGGTCGACGATCCCTCCGCACGCCGGGAGGTCGTCGACGCCTTCGGCGCGACGAGCTACGACGAGGACGGCACCCTCAATCGTGCCTATCTGGCCGAGGAGGTCTTCGATGACCGGGAGAAGCTCGAACAGCTCAACGCGATCGTCCATCCCCGCGTCTTCGCGCTCTTCGAAAAGGCTTCCCAGCAGGCGGAGCAGGAGGGCGTGTCCCTCATGGTCAAGGAGGCGGCACTCATCTTCGAGACCGGCGGGGAGCGCTTTCTGGACGCGGTCGCCGTGGTCGACGCGCCGCGCGAGGTGCGGATCGGGCGCGTGAGGCAGCGCGACGACGCATCACGAGAGGAGGTCGCCGCGCGGATGCGTCACCAGATGGATCCTGCCGAGCTGCGCGCGCGGGCCGACGTGGTGATCGACAATGACGGCGACCTGAAGCACCTTCGGCAGCAGGTGGAGCGGCTCTACGAGGAGATGACTGACCCTTAGAGGATCTTCTTCAGCACATCCCGATCATGGTCGTCGACCTCGCCGAGGATGTGGTGCCCCATCCGGTCCCGCTTGGTCTCGAGATACCGGTGGTTGATCTCGTTTGGAGCGATCTCGATGGGCACGCGGTCGACGATTTCGAGACCGTACCCCGCCAGGCCGACGCGCTTCGTGGGATTGTTCGTCATCAGGCGGAGCTTGCGGATGCCCAGGTCGCGCAGGATCTGACAGCCGATGCCGTAGTCGCGGTGATCCATCTTGAACCCCAGCGCCTCATTGGCTTCGACGGTATCCATCCCGTCCTGCTGCAGCTTGTAGGCGCGGAGCTTATTGATGAGGCCGATGCCGCGCCCCTCCTGCTTCATGTAGAGCACGACGCCGCGCCCCTCCTCGTCGACGTTCCGCATGGCCGTGGCGAGCTGGTCGCCGCAGTCGCAGCGCATCGATCCGAAGATGTCTCCGGTTACGCATTGAGAGTGCACCCGGACGAGCACCGGTTGATCCTCCTTCCAGGCACCTTTTACGAGCGCGAGGTGCGCTTCCTCGGTGATGGTGTCCTGGTATGCGATCAGCCGGAAGTTTCCGAACCGCGTCGGCATCTCGACCTCGACGAGCCGCTGTACGAGCCGCTCGGTCATCATCCGATGCTCGATGAGATCTTTGATGGTGATGAGGCGGACGTCGTGCCGGTCCGCCATTTCGAACAGGTCCGGAACGCGCGCCATCGTGCCGTCTTCCCTCATGATCTCGACGAGCGCGCCCACCGGCTCGCAGCCGGCCAGACGGGCCAGATCGACGGCGGCTTCGGTGTGCCCCGCCCGGCGAAGAACGCCGCCCGTCTGCGCCCGCAGGGGAAAGACGTGCCCGGGACGCGCGAAATCCAGCGCGCGGGCCCGCGGATCGGCCAGGGCTCGAAACGTCTTCGCCCGATCGGGCGCCGAGATGCCCGTCGTCGTGCCGACGCTGTAATCGACGGAAACCGTGAAGGGCGTGTTGTAGAGCGACGTGTTGCCGTCGACCATCATGTCGAGATCGAGCTCGGAGGCCCGCTCCGGCGTCACGGTGGCACAGATCAGTCCGCGGCCGTGCGTGGCCATGAAGTTGACGAGCTCGGGCGTCATCTTCTCGGCGATGCCGACGAAATCGCCTTCGTTCTCGCGGTCCTCATCGTCGACGACGATGACGAGTTTCCCTCGCCGAAGATCGTCGACGGCCTCGTCGATCGTGTCAAACGGTCGCCTCTCTTCTCGGGCTGCGGGCTGGCTTGCCATGCCGTATAGCAGATTCGTTCTTCGAGCGGGGAAGGTGATGCAGCGAAAGGTTCACGCGGCGAGCGCCGTCAGTTCTTCGCACCTACATTTGCGATCGCGTTCTTGTCAATGCGAAGTTTCACGTTCGTGTCGGCCTGAATCAGGACGCTGGAATCGTCGATCTGCGTGACGGTCCCATGCACGCCGCCGATGGTCACGATCTTGTCGCCCTTCTTGACCTCCGCTATCATCTTCTTTCTATCATCCTCCTTCTTCTTCTGAGGCCGGATTATAAAGAAGTAGAACACTACGAAGATGAGAATCAACGGTAGAAACGTTACCAGCGGGTTCGAACCCTCCGGCGGCGCTCCCATCAATAGAATCTCGTGGAATGGCATAAAATCGCTGGTCACGTGATGGTTGGGTGAAAAAAAAGAGGGCAAGCTACCCGTATCGCGCCGCTGCGACCTCCTACCGCTGCTGCC
>CAZXHQ010000610.1:0-2394 GCA_964640145.1 uncultured Rhodothermales bacterium
GCACGAAAATCGTGCTTCGCGCCGAAAGCACGTCGGCGAGCGAGCGCGCCGCCGTAGATCGGACGGCCTCTTCATCCAGCACGGTGACGCGCTGGGCGGCGCGTGCCGGACGGACGGCCTCGCGCGTAGCGGTGACGGTAACCTCCCCGAGGATGTACACCGAATCCGCCGCCTGGGCTGGGCCCTCGCGTGGCAGCAGGCACAAGACACAGACGGCGGCGACGAGGATGACGCGTAGAGCGCGGTGCGCAATAGTCATAAAAAACCCGAACCCCAAATGATGAGGCTCGGGCAGCTACCGGACTCGACGTGGAAGAAGGATACGCGGACGAGCGGGCATGCGCGAACCTCTAATTCCCGGAGGTTTACGGCATCTCGCATGCTGGCAGGTCTCCTGGCTCGCTGCGCGGGTCATGTCCGGCTCTTCGCCCCGCCTTCCCGTCCACTCCCAACGATGCGTTAAGCGATCGTCCTTCGTGAACAGTGGCGCGGCGCGTCACGGCCGATTCATCGACGCAGCCTACAGTTGCGGGTACAGCTCCGGAATGGCGCCGGATGGCGCGCACCGGATTCCCTTTTAATCCCCCCGGCCGAGAGGCGGGGCGTGGAACCAAGCAGGCGTATGCAAAGAACTCTCGACAACGTACGACCCGGCCGGCGGAATGCCAAATGAAGACGACGCAGGGGGCTTCGCCTACGTACATCATTTCGCAACGACGATGCCGCCGGGGAAGACGTGTCTGACCGACCGGATCGTCACCTCCACCGCCGCCCGCACCGGCTTGTCCTCCGGCCGGGGCCGGCCGTTCAGCCGGAAGGAGCAGACCTTTTTCTGAAGACCCCAGGTTGGGGTTGACGGTTCGTTGTCACTCGGGCGCGACCGCACCGAAATGAGAAACCTTCAACCTTCAACTTTCAACCTTCAACTTTCAACCTGCAACCGTCAACTCTTCTAGTTAGCGATCCAGACCGACTTTACGTTCACAAATTCACGGATTCCATGATGGGAGAGCTCGCGTCCATACCCGCTCTCCTTCACGCCGCCGAACGGAAGGCGAGGGTCGCTCTTGACCATCTCGTTGACGAACGCACAGCCGACTTCCAGCTGCATCGCAACCTGCTCACCCTTCTTGCGATCTTCCGTGAAGACGGCGCCGCCCAGACCGAACCGCGTGTCGTTGGCCAGCGCGACGGCATGATCCACGTCGCGCGCCCGGATCACCGATGCGACCGGACCGAAGATCTCCTCTTCGAAGGCGACCGTCCCCGGCTCGACGTCTGCGAGAACGGTCGGAGCGTAATAGAAGCCGGGACCGTCCAGCTTCGCCCCTCCCGTACGTAACGCGGCGCCGCCCTCGAGCGCGCGCTGTACCTGATCGTGAATGGCGTCGCATCCGTCGGCGCTCGCGAGGGGACCGATGTCGGTGCTCTCATCCATCGGGTCACCCACCTTCAAGCCGGCGATGCGCTCCACGAAGCGTTCGTTGAAGGCATCCAAGACGGCCTCCTCGACGATGAAGCGCTTGGCGGCGATGCAGCTCTGCGCGTTGTTCTGCATGCGAGCCTTGACGCCGATCGCAACGGCCTTCTCCAGATCCGCATCGGCCAGCACGATGAAGGGATCCGATCCGCCGAGCTCGAGCACCGACGGCTTGACGACCTTGCCGGACGAGGAGCCCACCGCTTTCCCGGCCCCGACGCTGCCGGTCAGGGTTGCCGCCCGAACGCGACGGTCGGCGATGATGGAGGCGACGCGGTCCGAGCCGATGAGCAAGGTCTGAAATTCGCCCCCGTCGAAGCCGGCCTCACGGAGCAGCTCCTCGATGGCCAGCCCGCAGCCCGACACGTTCGAGGCGTGCTTGAGCAGCGCCACGTTGCCGGCCATAAGGGCGGGCGCCGCGAACCGGAACACCTGCCAGAACGGAAAATTCCAGGGCATCACAGCCAGTACCGGCCCGAGCGGCTGGTAGGCCACGAACGCGCGCGCATCCTCGACGTCGACGGGCTCGGTCTCGAGAAAGCTCCGGGCGTGTCGTGCATAGAACCGGCAGACCCACGCGCACTTCTCCGCCTCCGCGACGGCCTGCCCGATCGGCTTGCCCATTTCCTCGGTCATCGTCTCGGCGATGGAGCGGGCCCGACGCTCGAGCAGCGCCACAGCGCGCATCATCTTGTCGGCGCGCTCGGAGAAGGACGTGCGCCGGTGACGAGCGAAGGCCTCCGCCGCACGGTCCAGCATACGGTCGACCGCCTCGTCGCCGTGCTCGTCGTACTGACGTATCTCTTTCTCCGTAGCCGGATTGATCGATTGCAGCGCCATAGACCGTATCGTCCATTGTTCGTTCACCGAAACCCAACCGCATCTTCCTTAAATGAGTCGTATTTTTAAAGTCC
>CAZXHQ010000611.1:0-2388 GCA_964640145.1 uncultured Rhodothermales bacterium
TCTCGCCCTTCGATCTCCCGGCGAATTTGGGACCGGATGCACCGGAGCGCTCGCGCGAACGGTACCGTGACGATCCCGCCCCGAAACCCGTGCCCCCGCAGCCGAGCTTCGACGTACCGGGGCATCCTACGAAAGATGCGGAGAAGCCTGCGTACGAGCCCGCCGAGCCCCCGGCCGGGTACGAGGTGCCGGGCGGCGACGGGCTCAGCACGGACGTGCCCTCGATCGCACCTGCTCGGGATGAGCCGGAGACGTCTCGGCACGATGCACGGCGGCCGTCCCCCGAGGCGCCTTCTGAGGACGGCTCGGGAGCGCCGCCTGAGGCGAGGAACGACGTCGAGGCCCCGGAGAAGCAGGCGGGTGCCTATCCCTCTTCGTCGTCGCCGGAGAATCATGCGGCTACCCAACCCTTTGGGTCGCCTGAAAACGCTGCGGCCGCCCATCCCGGGACGACGCCGGAGAACCTGGCGGGACGCGATGCACCGCCGAGGAGCCCGACGGCCGGCCGTGCCGCTCCGCCCCGCCCCGCGACGCCGGAGAGGTCCCATCGGCCGATGCCGCAGGCTCCTTCCGCTCAGCCGGATGATGCGGAGGCGCCGCCTGAGGCTTCTCCCCGCCGCGGTCCAGGTGAGGACCGGCAGGCGGGGGACGAGGCGCCTCCCGTCTCGACGGCCCCCGAGGCGTCCCGAAGCGGCGAGGTTGCCGGCATCCGGGACCGCGTCGTGCTCCGGCTGCTCGACAAGCGGCTCGTCACGGCCGAGCAGGTCAAGAAGGCGATCCAAAACCGAGAGCGCGAAGGACTGAAGGCGACGCTGTGGCGCATCCTGGCCCACGATCCGACCGTGGATCGCGAGAAGGTCTACCGCGAGGCCGCCCTGACCTATGCATTCGCGGAGCGCTCGCTCGACGATGACGGCATCGACCTGGAGTTCGTCCGACAGGTGGCCGACGTCTTTCCGGAGAAGAAGCGCAACCGTCTCATCGAGCTTCGCATCGTGCCGGTCGGTTACGAGTTCGAACAGCAGACGCAGATGCTGCGCGTCGTATTCATCACGCACGACCCGTCGCTCCCGGCCGTACGCGAGCTGATGCAGGATCTCAACCTCGAGCGCTACGAGCTCCAGTATGCGGATGAGAGCAAGGTAAAGGACCTGCTCTTGCGGGCGTTTCCCAAAAAGAATGAGTATCTCGAGCGGATGTCGCATGACCCGCTCGCCTATGACCTGGGAACCAGCTACGAGGCCGAGAAAAGCGAACTCATCGACGAAGAGGCGCTCGAGGCGGAGATCAATCGATCTTCCCTCATCAATCTCTTCGAAGCCGCACTCGTCGAAGCGGTCCACCGGGGCGCCTCCGACATTCACATCTACCCGAATGCGAGACGGCAGATCGAGATTCACTTCCGCGTGGACGGACGGCTCTCCACGTGGCACGTCGAAGACAAGGTGCATCCGGAAAGCCTGCTGGCCGTCATCAAAGACAACACGATGAACGTGGACCGCTTCGAGCGAGACATGGCGCAGGACGGCTTCATCCAGCGCAAAGTGGACGACGCCCTCATTCGGTATCGCGTCTCGATACTGCCCATCGCTACGGCCTCCAACAATCTGCACGCCGAGAGCATCGTGATCCGCGTGCTGGATGACCGGAAGGTGATCACGGATCTGTCGAAGCTGGGCCTCCTGGAAGGTGCCATCGAGCGGTTCGACACGGCGATTCGCCAGCCGCACGGCATGGTGATCCTCACGGGCCCGACGGGCTCGGGCAAGAGCACGACGCTGGTGGCCGCGCTCCATCAGGTCGTCACCCCGGAAGTCAACGTGCTGACCGTCGAGGATCCTGTCGAGTACATCATCCCGGGCGTCCGCCAGATCAAGCTGAACCACAAGCTGGGACTCGAGGGCGCCATTCGCGCGATTCTCAGGCACGACCCCGACGTGGTGATGGTCGGCGAGATGCGCGACAGGGCAACGGCCGAGCTCGCCGTCAAGCTGGCCAACACGGGCCACCTTACGTTTTCGACCCTCCACACGAACGATGCGCCCAGCGCCATCAGCCGACTCTACAAGATGGGGGTAGAGCCCTTCCTGATCGCCTACGCCATCAACCTCGTGGTGGCCCAGCGTCTCCTTCGCAGCTTGTGTCCCGCGTGCAAGGTCGTCGACAACGATCCGGATCCCGTGCTGCTCAAACGCCTGGGCTTCTCCGAGCACGACCTGCACGAACACGTGATCTACAAGGCCTCGGGCGATCGGACCTGCAAGACCTGCAAGGGCGTGGGCTATAAAGGCCGCCGCGCCATCAGTGAGGCCCTGTACTTCTCGCGCGAGATTCGGCACATGATCGTGGAGGCCGACCAGCGGATCGACGAGGACGGACTGCGCGAAA
>CAZXHQ010000612.1:0-2386 GCA_964640145.1 uncultured Rhodothermales bacterium
CGCCCGCACGAGAGCAGCACGAAGGCGAGCACCATCACGGACGTGCAGCCGAGGAAACGCCGTGCAAGCTCGCCTCGCGTGGTAGCAGCGCTTGACATCGGAGGTAGTTGTTCGAGACAGACGTTCGAGGAGATCGCGCAGAAGACGCTACCGTATTATAGCACGAAATTATGGAACGAAGGCCGCCCATCCCAAAACCCGCGTCCATATTGCCGTTTATCACGGCTCAGCGAACCATAGACGAGTCCCCAAAGCTGGATGACGCCTGCCCGGGTCGGCAAGCTTCGGTATATAGCGGCGGCAGGTGGCCTGCGCAGCGGAGCGGCGCAGATCCCGTGACCGAAATGCCCAGAATCATTTGTAGATTGACGGCAAGCAATACCTGCAGTCGCGCGCCGAAGGGCCAATGAAACGAGCAACATCGCTGTTGTTAGGGGCCATCCTTATCGTAACAGCGGTATTCTTTACCGTTCCTGAGAGGTCGCGGAATGGGAGTCCGGACGATGCCGTCCCCAGTCCAACACCTACCCGGCAGGCGTCGGCGCGGTCCCACGCGGTCCCCGCTTGCGCCGGCTGCCACGGTGCCTCCGGCGGATCGGTACGCGACGGGGACCACCTGCTGAACCAGAGGGCGGCGCTCGATCCATCCGCGTGGGCCGATTCCGTGCAGCTCGAAGCGAAATGCGGCGCCTGCCACCTGGTCCCCGATCCGTCGGAACTGCCGCCCGGCCGCTGGAGCGACGCCCTCATGAATTACATGAGCAAGGTGATGTACTACCGGCGCGAGGCCCCGGGCTTTCAGGTGGCGCCCGTCGACATGTCCTACCCCGACTGGATGGAGCAGACGAGAGATGAATGGATGGACGTGCTGCACTACTTTCTCGTCTTTAGCGCGTCGAATCGTCCCCTCTCGCAGGATCCGCCCGTGTCGGCCCTCCGATTCGACGGCCATGCCATCGGCAGGCGTGCCGATTCGAGAGGATTGCCGCAGATCGCCAACGTGAACGTCGTGGATCTGGAAGGGGATGGACGGCAAGACATTCTCGTCGGCGATTTCGAACGACATGTCGTATCACTCATTCGAAGCGACGGGACCGGCTGGACGGAGCACGACCTGGCGTCGATCCCTTACCCCGGCCATACGGAAGTCGGCGATTTCGATGGGGACGGCCACACCGACATCATCGTCGCCAACGTGGGAAGCAGTGTGCCGACCGACGATCTTGTAGGCAGCGTCGTTCTTCTAACGGGGAAGGACGACCTTCGATTTGAGGCCTCCACGCTCCTCGACGGCGTCGGTAGAGTCGCCGACGTCCGCCCGGGCGACTTCGACCTGGACGGCGATGTCGATTTCGTGGTGGCCGTCTTCGGATTCCTGAAGTCGGGAGAGATCGGTTGGCTCGAACGGACCGCCGACCGCGCGTATCGTTATCATCGCCTGAGCGAAAAACAAGGCGGCGTCAACGTCGTGCCGACCGACCTCAACGGTGACGGCCGGCTCGATTTCATTGCGCTGATCTCGCAGCAGTACGAGGAGGTCAGCGCCTTCATCAACCAGGGCGGAGGACGATTTAGCGAGCGGATGCTCTTCAAGGCGGACTCGCCGACATTCGGATCATCGGGCATCGAGCTCGTGGATCTTGACGGCGACGGCGATGTGGACATTCTCTACACGAACGGCGACGGATTCGATCTGTCGAGCTCGATGTATCGACCCTATCACGGCGTACAATGGCTCGAAAATCAGGGCGATTATCGATTCGCCTACCACGATCTCCTGCGCCTCTACGGAGCCTACAGGGCCGTGCCCGGCGATCTGGACGGAGACGGCGATCTCGACATTGTCGTCACCAGTCTCCTCAGCGATTGGAGCGATCCCGAGAGAATGAGCATCCTCTGGCTCGAAAACGACGGCCAACAGCAGTTCACGCCGCACGGAATAGGCAACGCCCCAGCGTGGATCATCACGGCCGCCGTCGCAGATCTCGACCAGAACGGCCGGCTCGACGTGGTGACGGGCAGCATGCCTATGTCGCAGTCCGATCCGCGCCAGGGCCGCGTAACCCTGTGGTCCAATGCGGGTCCCATGGAATAACTTAAATTACGTCGTGCGCTCGTCGGTCCCGCGGCGTGCACCCTCCGTGGGGCGTCATTCCCGCGGCGTGCGTGGTTACGCGGCGGCGTTGCCGCGGCGGTGCTCGTCGGTCGCCGCTTTCCCGCGGCGCTCGTCACGGATCGAGGGCCGCGGGCTTTTCCGGAACGGAAACAGCTTTCCGGACGGCCGGAAACAGTCCGCGTAACACTCCTATGGCCCCCTTTGTCAAGAGGCAATAGCATTTTTTTCGGCGGGTCCGAAGGATCCGCCGAGGGTTCGAAGCTCGTCTCC
>CAZXHQ010000613.1:0-2376 GCA_964640145.1 uncultured Rhodothermales bacterium
ACCGGCGAGACGCGCCCGCCGAAATCCGCCTCGACGGCCAGGAAATCCATCCTGGCCGCGGGATCGGCCGTGACGAGCACGTCGACGATCCACTCCTCCCCGGCCCGCTCGACCGTCTGCCCGCCGGGCACCAGGCGGCGGAGACGATGGTCGGGAAAGAACAGGCGCAGCAGCGGCCGGAGAAAGCGTCCAGCCACCCAACCGGACGAACGGTTCAGCCTCTCCAGCTCCCGCTCCAGCCGCTGCGTCGCCTGAGTATGAATGCGCCCGAGGATCGGTTCGAGCTGCCGGTACGCGCTCGGGTGGATCATGACGTCGTAGATCGAGGGCACGAGCACGACGTTCTCGTCGAGCGGCTCGTGGGCGTCGTGCATCGCTTGCACGACGGCCTCGACGATCTCGCGGGCGGTAGGTCGTTTCGAATCGGTCATGGCGTCAACGGCTGTAGATGGCGAGCTTCTGCCCGACCTGCAGGACGTCGGACGAGAGCGCGTTCCACTTGCGGATGTCGGCGACCGTGGCGTCGTGGCGCCCGGCAATCGACGTGAGCGTATCGCCGCGCTGGACGCTGTAGTTGAACCAGCCGCCTGCCGCCCGTTCCCCCGCCTGAACGGCGAGCCGCTGTCCCGGATAGATCCGGTCGGAGTCGAGCCCGTTCCACGCCTTGAGACTGGAGACCCGGACGCCGTAGCGCGCTGCGATCCCGGTGAGATTTTCGCCGCGTCGAACGATGTGGGTCGACGGAGATGGGTCGACCGGCTCGGCCGGGCCGCGGCCGTAGGCGGCCGCCACTACGGGAGGCGCGTACCCGCCGCCCGAGCGCACGGGCACGATGAGGCGGTCGCCGGGATGGATGAGCGATCCGCTGACGTCGTTGTAGGCGCGGAGGGCTTCGACGCTCGTGCCGTAGCGCCGGGCGATGCGGGCCAGGGATTCGCCGCGCGAGACGACGTGCTCGACGTGCGTGCCCGTCCGCTCGCCCGCCGGCAGCGCGGCGTAGGCGCGGTCGAAGGCGCGGGCGCTGCCCGGAGGGATGCGCAGACGGTAGGTCGAGGCGGGGACCACCTCCCGCAGGATCTCGGGGTTCAGCGCGCGCAGCGCGTCGACGTCCGTGCCGGCCAGATCGGCCGCCGCCCGTAGATCCATCGGTCCTTCGATCTCCACCACGTCGAACTCGTAGGCGGGCCCGGGCTCGACCACATCGAGACCGAACGAGGCGGGATCCGTCATGACGGTGCGTGCGGCGATGTACATGGGCACGTAGTTGCGCGTCTCGCGAGGAAGCTCCTGGTAGACGTCCCAGAACGTGGCCTTCCGCCGGTGCGAGCGCTCGAACCGTTCGACGGCGCGGCGCACGCGGGCAGGACCGCAGTTATACGCGGCGAGGGAGAGCAGCCAGTCGTCGAACGTCTCATACAGGTCGCGCAGATGGCGGGCCGCCGCTCGGGTCGCCTTCTCCGGATCGGAGCGTTCGTCGACCCAGGAGGTGACGTCGAGCCCGTAGGCGCGGCCCGTCGCGGGCATGAACTGCCACATCCCGCCGGCCCCGACGCGGCTGCGCGCGACCGGATTGAGCCCACTCTCGATGGTGGCGAGATATTTCAGCTCGTCAGGTACCCCCTCTTCGCGAAGGATGGCTTCGATCATGGGGAAGTAGGTACCGCTGCGGCGCATCCATGGATATACGTGCCGCTCGGGATCCTTCTGGAGGAAGCTGATGCTCCGGGCGACGAGCCGGTTGGTGGTCATGGGGATAGTCCCCCCGAGCCGCTCGACCTCGGGGAGCGCCACGTCCTCGGCCAGCGGCTCCTCCAGCTCGTTCAACGTCTCGAACATCTCGTCGCGCAGCGCGAAGACGTCGCCGAAATCGGTTTCGAGCGTGTCGGCTCTCCCGTAGTGGCCTTCGTAGGCCGTGACGACGCTCCGGTAGAGCTCCCGCATCTCGGACTGATCCACCCCCATCTCGGTGAGCGCGCGGACGTGCTCCATCGCCTCGTCCAGTGCGCGTGCCATCTTCTTCTCGTTGCCCCTCCATTGATAGCTTCTCGCGAGCGCGGCGTACGCTTTCGCCTTGTGCTTAGCCACGAGGTCCGCGTAGTCCGGCTCGCCGGCTCGCTCGCCCCACCCCGGGCCCGCGGCCTTCCGCGAGCTCCCACATGCGGAGAGCAACACGGCGGCGATGGCTACGATCAGAATTCGCGCTAGCATTGGCGGTTAACGTTTAACGGTTAAAGGTTAAAGGTTGAAGGTTGAAGGTTGAAGGTTGTTGTGAGCGAGGGGCAAACGTCGGGCCCGGATCCGGCTGCTGGAGAGAGGTCGATGCGGTCCACCCGCGTCAGCGAAAAATATTTCGCCCAGAACGAAATTGTCTTCGCC
>CAZXHQ010000614.1:0-2371 GCA_964640145.1 uncultured Rhodothermales bacterium
CGTTCTCGTCGCACCAGTCGCGGATGCGCTTGTAGTACGTCTCGGCATACTGCTCCGTCAGCGTCCGCCAGAAGTCGTATCGCACAGACGCCGTCCTCTCGCCGACGTCCGCATACAGGGCCGGCAGATGCGGCTTCAGGTTATAGCCGCGCCGCTCGCGGAAGATTTTGAACATCTGCTTCGACCAGGGCACCACGTAGTTCTGCATGCCTACGTGGTAATAGTACATCGCCGGCTCGTCGGTGAAGAATCCCGGGACGGTCTTTCCGAAGGCATGGCCCACGGCCTCCCTGTACTTCTCGTGCGTGAGCTCGATGAACTTCTCCGTCGCGGCCGGATCCAGGGTGTCGATGTAGAAGGGCGCCTCTTTTTCGAGGAAGTACATGAGGACCCAGTCGCCCGGCGGCGCCTCCCAGGCGATCGTCTTCTCCCAGCTTAGATGCTTGCTGAGATCCACCTGCTCCTCGATGACGGTGTCGTACTGATCTCCGCGCACGCCGTAGGCGGCGATTGGATTCGAATCGCCCGTCGGCACGTACCGGTCGTCGTGGGCTTCCAGAAAGGTGAAGATGGGGCCTTCCAGGCGAAGCGGGACCAGCTCCAGATAGCGCTGCCCCAGGTTGGGATCCGCATCGATGACCTGCCGCTCGGCCGTGCCGCTGGGCCAGTCCATCTCGTCGTAGACCCACGTGTCGATACCGATCTCCCCGGCCTTCTCGACGCAGAACTTGACGCGGTCGAACCATTCGTCGGAGAGGTAGCCCACGCCGAGGCCCATGCGCCCGTGGATAAACAGGCTTCGTACGCCGCGGTCGTGGTATTCACGGAGCTGCCACTCCATTTCCGCTTCGTCGAGATCGCCGTTCCAGAACCAGAACGGGACGATGCCCATCTCGAGCGGCGGACTCGAGAAATTCGCGCGGGTAAGTGGGAGGCCGTTTACGACCGTATCGCTGTGCATTAACGGTTGCTGGTTACTGGTTATTAGTCACTGATTGACTTCACGAACGCCGTGGCTAGAATGCGAGGGTGAGCGAGAAACGGTGGGGTGCGTTCAGGAAATCGTACTGTACGTAGGAGTAATCGATACGGGCCTCGAGATCGCCAATGGACGGGCTGATCCCGAAACCGAGCGACAGGTTGCCCTCCGCATAGTTAAAGCGGTAGCCACCCCGCAGGGCGATCAAGCCGGCGAATAGATATTCACCGCCGACGTGGACGCGCTCGGAGAAGTCGTTCGTGTTGATGGCTTCGAAGCCGACACGCATCCGGTGGCTCGGCCCCATGTCCACAAGCGCACTCTCGCTGCCGCTGAACACGTTCGCCGAGAGACCGATCCGGAAAACGATAGGCACATCGAAGGCTTCGGACTGGCTTCCCTGGTCGAGATACTCGACGTCGCCGCCAAAATTCTGGGCGCTCATCGCGAGACGGACACCCTTGTAGCCGAGGTCGTAATTCGTACCGACATCAAACGCGAACGTCGATGCGTCGAAGTCCCAGAGCGTCTCTCGGAGAAACTTGGCCGACATGCCGACTGAAAGGCGGTCCGTGAACTCACGTGAGAAGGTGAGGCCTGCCACAAGATCTCCTCCCGAGAACGTGTTTCCCGTGCGCGTATCATTAGAGCCTGAGCCGCTCGCCGCTAGCGCCTCGGGGATGTCGCCGTAATCAAGCGAGCCGACGTAGCCGGCGAGGATGCCGAACGTACCGAGACGGTAGCCGAGCGCTCCCGCCACGTAGTTCATGTCGGCAAGCCACCGGACGTACGAAAAGGAAACCTCCGTGCTCTCGATGCCGCTGATGTTGGCCGGATTCCAGAAGACGGCGTTTACGTCCCGAACCAGCGCAATACTGGCCTCCCCGAGTGCCGATTGGCGCGCCCCCATTCCGATCTTTAGAAACTGAAGCGAGGTGCGCCCCCCCTTGTTGAAGTCTGGATCCGGCTCGAGGGTCTGCGCGGCTGCGATCTCCGCACCGCCGGCCCACGTCATCATGATCAGGATCATGACCAGAGAGTACGCCCGCGGTACCATCGTCGTCGTTTGCGTTGAGAACGTCATGGTCATCGAAACATCTAGGTACGACGAGCGGCGGCCCGAAGGTCACCGGACTATCATCAATTTGCCCGTGAATCGACCCGGTACGTCCTCGGTCCGGGATTCCACGTGGTAGACATAAATCCCCGGCGCAGCGAGAAGACCGGAGTCTGTCTTCTGATCCCAGACGGCCGATCCGGACAGATTGCCCTGAGCGTCCGGATCGTGACGAAGGGTGCGGATGAGGTCGCCTGCAACCGTGAAGATGAGAATAGTGGCGCGCTCGGGCAGATTTCGGAATTCCATCCGAAAAGGATCGTCGATGCCGAAGC
>CAZXHQ010000615.1:0-2370 GCA_964640145.1 uncultured Rhodothermales bacterium
ATCGAATGAAAAGTAGGGGGATAGCATGCACTTGTGCGTCTTCGAGGACGAAGGGGCCGATCACTTCCTGCCTCTCGTCCACACCCGGGCGGTGTACGACCTGCGGATCGGCATCCGCCGTCAGCTCCAGGCGCTTCGGGAGGCCTTCGAGAAGCCGGGCACGCTCCTCCACTGCCGCCGCCAGGTCGCTTCGGTCACCGGGCAGCAGAACGAGCTGCTCGTCAACAAGATACCGGCCGGCCTCGACGTGCTCTTCGTCAACGGACGGTGGATCGTCGAGGAGGGCGACGTCTTGAAGCGCATCCGCAGCGCGGCGGAGGCGCCCGAAGCCCGCCTGTTCACCCACAGGGGCAGCGTCCTGGCGGCCTGGATACCCGACGCGGCGCAGCGATACGTGGAGGAGGACGCGGTGACCGTCGACCTGTTCGACGGCGTTCCGTCGGAAGAAATCGACGACGTGCGCATGCTGGAGCGCCTGTGGGATTTCCAGACCGAGCTCGAGCCGGCGCTGCGGCGCGACTATTCCATCCTGAGCGCCGGCCTCTACGTCTTCGAGCGTCCCGGCGTGTCCATCCGCGACGGCGCGGTGCTGCACGAGGCCGAGCGGATCCGCATCGGGCCGGGCTCGGTCGTGCGCCCCGGCGCCGTCCTCAACGCGGAGCGCGGGCCCATCTACATCGGCGACGACGTCCTGATCAAGGAAGGCGCCGTCATCAAGGGGCCGGCCTTCGTGGGCTCGAAGTCCGTCGTCATGACCGGCGCCGACATCGACTGCTGCTCGTTCGGATACTATACGAAAGTGGGGGGACAGGTCGAAGACACCATCATCCATTCGCTCTCCAACAAGGCCCATGCCGGCTACCTCGGCAACTCCTATATCGGCCGGTGGTGCAATCTGGGCGCGGACACGAACGCGTCGAACCTGCGAAACGACTACGGGGAGACGAAGATGTATGACGCCGCCGACGGAGGCTTCACGCCGACCGGGCGCACGTTTCTCGGCCTCGTGATGGGCGACCACTCCAAGTCGGGCATCAACACGATGTTCAACACGGCCTCGGTCGTAGGCGTCTTCTGCAACGTGTTCGGGGCCGGATTCATGCCCCGCCGCATTCCGTCCTTCTCCTGGGGCGGACCCGGCTCGATCACCGAATACCGGCTCGACAAAGCGCTGCAGGTGGCGGAGGTCGTGATGAACCGGCGAGATCGGCGCCTCACCGACGCGCACCGCGAGAACCTGGAGCTCGTCTTCGAGGCGACCCGCGGAGAGGAGGTGCTCATCTAGCGACGTCGTCCGGATGCTCGCCAGCGTACGTAACGGCGCGCCGGCCGTCTCCCGGCATCGACGAACGATGCTCACAGCCGTACGTCGTGCGCCCTCCTCCGGCCTTCACGAACGATGCTTGCGGAGCCTGCCCGTCATCCCGGCCTACGGGCCTCCACTTCGCGCAGCGTCCCCCTCCAG
Organism: uncultured Rhodothermales bacterium; assembly: GCA_964640145.1. Classification (GTDB taxonomy): domain Bacteria; phylum Bacteroidota; class Rhodothermia; order Rhodothermales; family VXPQ01; genus CAZXHQ01. Next base: position 1,466 of record CAZXHQ010000615.1, read on the forward strand.
GCGCCGCAGCCGGAAGTTCCGGTACTCCACCTTCATGGGCGGGCCGACGTGGACCTGCACGCCCAGCAGGCCTTCATCCGACCGATTCACGGTGTCGTTGTCGGTGACGTCGCTCATCAGGACGCCGTTGACGGAATGCCGCAATCGGTTTCCCCTCGCGACGATGCGGTATTCGTTCCAGTCCAGGTCGTTTACGTGCGCATCCAGCGAGTCCGGATCGCCCAGCGAGCTCTCCACGACGGACGGCATCCAGCGGTTATTCCGGACGTGGGACTCCAGGTCGTCCGCATCGTCGATCGGGGGAACGATGACTTTTTCTCCCTGGGAGGCGAGGGTCGTTCGCCCGCGCTCCTCGTAGTTCATCCCCGTGTATCGGTTTCGGCCGTCCAGGTCGGCCTGATAGCCTCTCAGCGCGTACGGCTCGACCTCCTCGCTGCGGTAGTTGATGCCGCTGTTTCCCTCGGCCGAGATGCGGTATTCGACGAGCAGCTCGAAATCCCGGGTCAGGCCTCCTCTCCATATGATGAAGGAATTCCGGTCGAGGAGGGTTTCCGGCGTGATTTCTCCCACCAGGCTGCCGTTCTCGACCCTCCAGTAGGTGGGATCGCCCTCCCAGCCCTCCAGCGTCTCGCCATCGAAGATCTCCACGAACGCCTCGCCCTCCGGCGCCACGTCGGCGGACCGGCAGCTGCCGGCGGCGGCGAGCACGAAGAGGCCGACGACGGCATGCATCGCGGCGGACGCCGTTGGACGTCGACGTTTTCGGGTCCCGTTCGGATCGGCATGCATGGTGCGTTCCCGGGCCGCAGCCCCTCAGTCGATCAGTTCGTCCGGTACGATGGGCTCCCCTTCCCACATCCACGTATCGCCTTCCTTCCACAGAACGCGAGCGCGGCTGCCCGGAG
>CAZXHQ010000616.1:0-2357 GCA_964640145.1 uncultured Rhodothermales bacterium
TAGAGGAAGCGTTCTCGTTAGACAGTACACGCCATCATGACCTCACGGCGAAAATTCTTATCGAGCTCCGCGGCCGCAGTCGCCGCTGCCGCCACGGCAGGTCCGTCCATCACGCCGCGAGCCCGGCCGCACGTGGACGCGGCGCTAGCCGACGAAGTCCTCGCCGCGCTCAACCGGCCCGTCCTGAAGCGTGAGCTCTTCCCCGATCCCGTCATCATCGAGTCGCTGGACCTGCTGCGCAACGGTAGGTATTACATCGTGCGCGCGCGATCGACCGACGGTGCGGAGGGCTATGCCGTCAGCAACGAAGACAAGATGTACGTGCTCTGGCCCATCTTTGTCGACCATCTCACGAGCTTTTTCAAAGGAAAGGACGCGCGCGACCTGGACGCCCTCGTGCAGGAGGCGTTCATCGACCGCAGCTACTACAAGTTTCAGAGCCTCGCGATCTGGGTGCCGATCGCTTCGGCGGAGTTCGCTATGCTGGATCTGCTCGGCCAGGTGAGCGGCCGGCCCGTCGGCGAGCTCGTCGGGGACGTCCACCAGACGGAAGTCGCGCTGTACTGGGCCAACAACTATCGCGGCCGCAGCGCGGAAGAATCCGTCCGGCTCATCCGGGAGCGCTACGAGCGGGAGCGTCCGCCGGCGATCAAGTTCAAGGTGGCCGGGCGCATGAGTGAGCCCGAATCGCCGCCCGGCCGCTCGGAGAGGATGATTCCTATGCTGCGCGAAACGCTGGGCGACGAGGTCGTCATCTATGCCGACGCCAACGGCGGCTACGATGTCGAGGAGGCGATCCGTATCGGTCGCCTGCTGGAGGACATCGATGCCGGATTTTTCGAGGAGCCCTGTCCCTTCGACGACCTGTGGGCCACCAGGGAGGTCGCCGACGCGCTCGACATCCCGGTGGCCGGGGGCGAGCAGGAAGACTCCATGCGTAGATTCAGATGGATGGTCGAGAACGACGGCGTGCAAGTGTTCCAGCCGGACCTGTTCTATTACGGCGGCCTCATTCGCTCGATCAAGGTCGCACGGATGGCGCAGGCCGTCGGGCAGCCGTGCACGCCGCACATCTCCGGCGCAGGTCTCGGCATGCTCTACGTTCTGCACTACGCCGCCGTCGTGCCGAATGCAGGTCCGCATCAGGAATACAAGGGACCAAATCGAGACATACCGTTCGAGGCGCCGCCCGGTGATCTGGCCGCCGAAAACGGAGTGATTCAGGTGCCTGCCGGGCCGGGTCTGGGCGTGACGATCGATCCGGACTGGCTGACGCAGAGCGAGGTGTTGGCGACGTTGCCGTAGAGCCTCATGACGTTCGTCCGCGAGCATTCAAACGTCGTTGTATCCCGTCCCGCCTCGTTGCGGCTCCTCGCCGCAGCGCTGCTATGACTCGTCGCAGCGCCCGGCAGTACGGGCTCGACGTTATCGGGGTCGTGCGCCGACAATCGTCACGGAGCCCCGGATCACATAGCCGTGCACCGGTTGCCGCAATTTACGAGGTTTGAGAGGCGGTGACAGTTCTTCCATTAAACAATCCTGGACGACGATGAAATTTCAGAGTTTTCAGCCGCCGAAGCGCGTACTCATGGGACCCGGCCCGTCGGACGTGCCGGAGCGCATTCTCGATGCTCTGGCGCGCCCGACGATCGGGCACCTCGATCCGGCGTTCGTCGGATTGATGGATGAGATAAAGGAACTGCTTCAGTATGCGTTTCAGACGTCGAATCCGCTCACGATGCCCGTGTCCGGTCCGGGTACGGCGGGAATGGAAAGCTGCGTGGCGAATTTGGCCGAGCCGGGAGACACGGTGGTCGTCTGCCAGAACGGCGTCTTCGGCGGCCGGCTGAAGGAGATGGCGTCCCGATGCGGCGCCGACGTCGTCGTCGTAGAAGACGAATGGGGCCGCGCGGTGTCTCCCGACAAGCTCAGGAGCGCCCTGGACGACCATCCCCGCGCGAGCCTGGTCGGATTCGTCCACGCCGAGACGTCGACGGGCGCTCTCTCCGACGCGCCATCGCTCATTGCACTCGCCCACGAGTACGACTGCCTCACCATCGTCGATGCCGTGACGTCTCTCGGCGGCTCGCCGCTCCGCGTCGACGCGTGGGCGGCCGACGCCGTGTACTCCGGATCGCAAAAGTGCCTCTCCTGTACGCCGGGGCTCTCTCCGATCACGGTCGGCGAGCGGGCCGTGGAGAGGATACGCGGCCGCAAAAAGCCTGTGCAGAGCTGGTTCATGGATCTGACGCTCGTGATGAATTACTGGGGTAGCGGTCAGAAGCGCTCCTATCATCACACCGCCCCGATCAATGCGCTCTACGGATTGCACGAGGCGCTCGTCATGCTGCGCGAGG
>CAZXHQ010000617.1:0-2344 GCA_964640145.1 uncultured Rhodothermales bacterium
GCGTCGTCGAGCAGGTCGGCGATCTTCAGGTCCGGCAGGCCGCTCTGCTTGGTGCCGAAAAAGTCGCCGGCGCCGCGCAGCTTGAGGTCGATCTCGCTGATCTCGAATCCGTCGTTCGTCTCGACCATGGCCTGCAGCCGATCGCGTGCTTCCTGCGTGCGGCGATAGTCGGCCATCAGGATGCAGTAGCTCTGGTCGCCGCCCCGGCCCACCCGTCCCCGCAGCTGATAGAGTTGGCTGAGGCCGAAGCGCTCGGCATGTTCGACGAGCATGATGGTCGCGTTGGAGACGTCCACCCCCACCTCGACGACCGTGGTTGCCACGAGCACCTGAGTCTCGCCCTCGTAGAACCGCTGCATGGCGGCGTCTTTCTCGTCTCGCGTCATCCTGCCGTGCACCAGGTCGACTGCGTGCGGCGCGAAGACGTCCGCCAGCATCTCGTAGCCGGAGGCGGCGTCCTTCAGGTCGAGCTTTTCGGACTCCTCCACGAGCGGGTAGACGACGTAGCACTGCCGTCCCTTCTCGAGCTCGCCGCGGATGAAGGCGTAGATCTCGTCGCGGTGCTTCTCGAACCGGAGGGCCGTTCGCACGGGCCGGCGGCCGGCGGGAAGCTCGTTCATGACGGACACGTCGAGATCGCCGTAGGTGGTCATCGCGAGCGAGCGAGGAATGGGCGTGGCCGTCATGAGCAGCATGTGCGGCTGCTCGCCCATCTCGAGCATGCGGGCGCGCTGCGCGACGCCGAAGCGGTGCTGTTCGTCGATCACCGCGAGTCCGAGGCGCTCGAAAGCGACGCCCTCCTGAATGAGCGCGTGCGTGCCGGCGGCCACCTTCGCGCGGCCCTCGGCCACGTCCTCGAGCGCCGCGTCTCGCTCGCTCTTCGACTGCCCGCCGATCAGCAGTCGCGTCTCGACGCCGAGCGGCTCGAGATACGCCCGAAGGTTGGCGTAGTGCTGCTCCGCGAGAATCTCCGTCGGCGCCATGAAGGCGCTCTGATAGCCGCTGTCGATTGCATGCAGCATCGCGGCGACGGCGACGACGGTCTTGCCGCTGCCGACGTCGCCCTGCACGAGCCGATTCATCTGTTTTCCGCTTCGCGTATCGCCTACGATATCTGCCAGCGCTGCGCGCTGCGCGCCGGTGAGGTCGAAGGGAAGGACGCCGCCGAGAAAGGCGCGCACGCGGTCGCCCGGTGCGTCGAAGATCGGCCCCGGACGCGCCGTCCATCGCCGGTGCAGCATCGCCAGCATGAGCTGGATAAAAAAGAGTTCCTCGAACTTCAGCCGGCGCCGCGCGGCCGCCAGCTCCTCGCGCGACTTAGGGAAATGCACCGCCCGAAGGGCCACGCGGCCGTCCATGAGGCCGGCGCGCTCGGAAATCCAACGCGGCAGCACCTCCGGAACTTCCCTGCCGTGCTCCTTGAGCAGGTCATAGACGATCCGCCGGAACGAGCGACTCCGGAGCCCGACGCGGCTCAGCGCGGCCCCGCCCGGATAGAGCGCGATGATGCGCCCGGTCTCGAGCGCGGGCCCCTCGCCGTCGAGCTTGTCGAAGTCGGGGTGCGACATGGAGAACATGCCGCCGTAGCGTTGGGGCTTGCCGTGGAAGGCCACCCGGTCGCCCTTGGAGAAGAGCCGCTCGATCCACTGCGTTCCTCGAAACCAGACGCACTTCATCCGTCCGCCGCCATCATCCTCGACGACGAGCTCGAAGCGTCCGCCCGTGCGTCCCTTCGCCATGCCCGAGACGCGGATGGTGCCCACGACGGTCGCCGACCCTACGTCCTCGCTCAACGCACGGATCGGTGTGATGGAGGACCGGTCCAGGTAGCGGCGCGGATAGACCTGCAGCAGGTCGCGTACGTTGTGGACGCCGGACTTCGCCAGGACGTCGGCTCGGCGTCCTCCCACCCCCTTCACATACCGGGCATCCTGTTGGAGAAAACGAATCGACATGCGTCGATCAGTGGTCGGTTGGCAGTTCTCGCCGCGTCGCGGTTCGTAGAAACGTAACGCCGCGCATTTCGAAAGGTCTCGCTCGGACACCGCGATCGCCGCTTGCCTCTCGAGAGGGGCGGCCCGGCAGCATCTTTGTAGCTCGGGGCCATACCCTTAACCTACATACAATCTGAAGACTCTCCCATGTACTACTTCAGAGACTGCTACTTCGATCAGCAAGTAGCCTTCGGTGTGGCGCGCGCCTCCTACGCGCTGCCCGGCACCCGGAGGTCGCCCAGGCGTGCCTCACCGCACGGAGCGCACGGCTCGGTGCTCGGCTTCCTCATTCCATTCGTCTACATGGGTCTGGCGTTCGGGCTCAGCACGATGGTGCTCGAGGTCGTCGG
>CAZXHQ010000618.1:0-2343 GCA_964640145.1 uncultured Rhodothermales bacterium
GTGGTATCCGTCACGGTCCCACGCCCTCGGATCGGCCCGCTGTATCCGTCACGTCCCCGCGCCCTCCGACGAGTCCGCCGCATCCTTCACGGCCCCAGCGCCGACCACGCGGCCGCCGCCCCAGGTCCTCGGACCGCCTCACGACGCGGTTACCGCCCCACGCGGACCATCGTCATCGTGGCCGCGGCACCACTCGCCCGGAGCCGGCAGACGTACGTGCCGGGGGCGAGGCCGCCGCCGTCGAGCCTCGCCGCATGGACGCCGGCCGCCTGCCGGGCGTCGACCGGAGCCGCCACCTCGCGCCCCAGCACGTCGTAGACCTTCAGCGACACGTGAACGGGCGCCCCGAGCCGGTAGGTGATCGTGGTGCTGCCGGAAAACGGATTCGGATGGTTCTGCCGCAGCTCGAGCTCGGCCGCGACCGGCGGCGTCTCGGCGGAAACGCTCGTGGGGTCGTAGACGATCTTGCGGAGGGGCCCGCCGTAGGACATCAGATAGAGACTTCCGTCGGGACCGATCGACGCGTCGGTCAGCTTGGTGAAGCCCGTCCCGAACGGTTCGCTTTCCCATCCTCCCAGCCCGTCCGGCCGCAGATACCGCAGGCTGCCGCCGAAGTGATCGGCGTGAAAGTGTACGCCGTCGAATGCGTCCGGAAAGCTCCGGTCGTGCGGGAAGTTGACGGGCCGGTACGTGGCGAGTGCGATGGCGGAACGACTGGACGGCTTGCCGTAAGCGTAGTCGTGGATCGGCGGGGTCGGCTCGGGCGCGACGAGGGCGTAGTTCTCCTGGAAGAACGACGTGCCTTCGTGGCGCGGATAGCCGAAGTTCTCGCCGCCCTCCGAAAGGTTGAACTCCTCCCGGATGTTCGTCCCCACGTCGCCGATGAAGAGCCGGTCGGTGTGCGGATCGATCGCGAAGCGGAAGGGGTTGCGAAGGCCGACGGCGAAGATTTCGGGCAGGCGCCCGCCGGGCGCTTCGGGGAAGGCCGGGTTGTCCTCCGCCGCCGTCCCGTCCCGGTTGATGCGGAGGATCTTCCCGTACGGATTCGTCAGATCCTGCAGGTACGGCTCCCGCTCTTCCTTCCAGTGCTCGTCGTCCCCGTGGCTGACGTAGAGGGTCTTGTCGCTGCCGAAGCGCACGGTGCCGGCATTGTGGTACTCCGAGTCGTCTTTGAGGGCGAGCAGCACGTCTTCGGAAGAGAGATCTATCGCGAGATCGTCCGACCCCGGATCGTCGAGCGCCCCATCCACCCGAAATTTCGAAATGTGGATGTGGCCGCTTTCGTGGGTGTAGTCCACGTAGACGAACGGCTCGTCGGGCCAGTCCGGATCGACCGCGATGCCGAGCAGGCCGCGCTCCGCCGCGTTGCCGGGGTCGGCGTTTCTCTCGAGGTTGAGCTCCGTGATGGTGCCGATCGGCTCCTCCTTCATCTCCCCATCGACCAGCAGGCGCACCTGGCCGCTGTGATGGCCGATCACCAGGATCCGCTCGTCGGGAAGAAAGGCGAAGCCGAGCGCCTGGTCTCCGGGGCTCGGATGCACGACCTCGACGGCGAAGCCGTCCGGAACGGTCTGAGCCGACGAAACGGTGAGGGGCAAAACGGCGAGGAGCGATGCCAGGAGGGCCGGTAGGCAGGCGTACATCGGATCGAAAAGGGTAGGTGGAAGCGCATGGACCGGGTCGCAGACGGTGCGACGACCACGCGGCGAACGACGCACATAAAACGGACGGCGAGGCTCACGCGCAAGGGCTTCCCCGGTCCCCATCGCGGTAACAATCCGCACGGCTGTAACAATCGGCCGCCCCTGTTCGTCATGCTACCGATGACGGGCCCTTCTATCTTTCCTTCTACCTTCTTGAGGATCGGTCGGACCCGGCATCGTGCCGAACGAACAGCAGCAAGCGCGTGGAGCTTTCCGAGTTCGAAAGAGTGGTCCACCGTCACCAGGATCGAGTGTACGGCTTCGCCTGCCACATGCTCGGCTCGCGGCAGGACGCCCAGGACGTGACGCAGGACGTGCTCATCCGGCTCTGGCGGCGGGTGGACGAGGTGGACGCCGAGCGCGTGCTTCCCTGGTTGATGCGGGTGACGCGCAACGCCTGCATCGACGCGCTCCGGCACCGGAAGACGGTGCGCGGGGTGGTGGCCGCCGGGGCCGATCCCGACGGCATCCCGCACGACGGCGCCTCGCCGTCCGACCGCGTCGAGCGCCGGGACGACCGCGACGTGCTGATGGCGGCGCTCGGCCGGATGTCCGAGCCCTACCGCAGCATCGTCATTCTTCGGGAGCTGCAGGATTTGAAATACGAGGAGATCAGCGGGGCGATGGACCTGCCGCTCAA
>CAZXHQ010000619.1:0-2341 GCA_964640145.1 uncultured Rhodothermales bacterium
TTGGTACTTTCACGAGCCGCCGGAATTTGAGCTCGTTCTCAGTCTCTCACCCGGCCGTTGGGGACGTGGGCTCGCTCAGGAAGCCGCCGGAGCGCTCCTCGACTACGTCTTCAAGGAGCTAAAGTGGATGGCCGTGCAGGCAAGCGCGGATGCTCCAAACGGCGCCTCACTCAAGCTCATGCGTCGGCTGGGAATGCGTCCCTCCGGCGAGCGCGCCGGACAGTTCGGTACGATAGAGGTCTATCGCATCACCGATGCGGAGTGGCGCGGCCGCGTTCTCGACCTCGGCGGCTCAAGCTGACGAGGCGCTGACGGTCCGGTGAAGGATGACGCATTTGGGCTCCCAGGTCATCGCTTCGATGAGCCGATGAGCATGCTTGCGTACGACGTCGCAGCAACGTTTGAGAGTCTATTGGGCACCACGACGGCACCTTAGAGGGATTCAACGTCGGCCGAACGGATCTGAAGCTGAAGGGGTCGAAAGGGTATGATTGTGGAATCGTGCTCCTTCGATATGACGTTTGCTCTCTCCGATCATCGATCAACAGAGGCGAAGAATGAATTGGGATGAACTCGCGGCCGGAGAGGGATGTCCCTTCGACGTTCCTCGCGTCGAGCCCAATAATTTCTGGGAGTCCGTCATTCAGCTGCGCGTCTCGACGCTCTGCTTGCTGCGGAATCAGGCGTATCGCGGGCACTGCATCCTGATCTATGATCCGAGACATGTCATTCGTCCGGATCAACTCACCGCGGAAGAATGGTCAGCGTTCACCGATGACTTGCATAGAGCGGCTACGGCTCTCGTGGACGTCTGCGATCCTGACCACATCAACGTAGAGTGCCTGGGCAACCGGATACCGCATCTCCACTGGCACATCGTACCGCGGTACAGGTCGGATCCTCGGTGGGGCGGACCGATTACGATGACGACCATGGCGGAAATGGCTCATGCTACGCTTCCGGGCGCTGAACGAGCCCGGTTAATGGCAGACTTGCGCGCTGCGCTTGCGTAGGTGGCACATCGCAGCGGGCCGCTTCGTTCGGAAGGTGGTTGCATGGCCGCATCCGCGGTCCGTTTATTTTTTTACAGGAGACATTAAATCATCACGCCGGCGCCGCCTGCTGGAGATTCTTTGAGCTTCTGCTGAATCCGAGGGGCGGCGAATGATGCTCGTCGACCGGCGGACCTCTCCCGAGACGAGATGCAGAATCGTGTGTCCATTCCCAAGCCAGGAGGAAGATATGCATCCCGGTCGAGCCCCGGATGCGATGCGCTCGGATCCGCCCGAACCCTCGGTGATCGTCATCGGTGCCGGTCCGGCCGGACTTGCCGTGGGAGCGTGCCTGTCCCGCTCAGACGTCCCGTTTATTATCCTCGAGCGTGAAGACAGCGTCGGAGCCAGCTGGCGAGGACATTACGACCGGCTTCACCTCCACACGAGCAAGGGCACCTCCGCTCTGCCTTTCCTGCCGTTTCCCCGGCACTACCCGACGTACCCCTCGCGCGATCAGGTGCTCGAATACCTCGAGTCATACGCCCGCACGTTCGACCTCGAGCCGCATTTCCAAGAGGAGGTGATCTCGGCTCGGTTCCGCGACGGCGGTTGGAAGGTGAGGACGAATAGCGCCGCCTACCATGCGCCGCATCTGGTGGTTGCGACGGGACTCAACCGGGAGCCGGTCGTGCCGCAGTGGCCGGAACGCGAACTCTATCGGGGCACCACGCTTCACAGCGCCGAATATCGAAACGGGGCTGCGTTCCGCGGCCGTCGCGTGCTCGTGGTGGGATTCGGGAACTCGGGAGCCGAGATCGCCCTCGATCTCTGCGAGCACGGCGCCGCAGCGACGATCTCAGTCCGCAGCGCAGCGAACGTGATTCCGCGCGACATCTTCGGCATCCCGATCGAGCGAGTCGCCAGCCTGTCCGGGCTGCTTCCGCCGCGCGTCGCCGATAGCATCAATGCGCCCCTACTGCGCCTCCTCATCGGGGATCTCCGTCCGTACGGAATCGAGCCGCTTCCGTACGGGCCGATGACCCAGATCGCCAGGACGGGACGGATCCCGGTGATCGACGTCGGAACGGTCGGGCTGATCAAAGAGGGCCGCATCGCCGTGCGGCCGGAAATCGAGCGGTTCTTCGAGGAGGGCGTCGTCTTCACGGACGGCAGACGAGAGGCATTCGACGCCGTCGTCTTCGCCACGGGATTTCGAGCGCGGCTGGATAGTTTCCTCGAGGTGGAGGGACTCTGCGACGACCACGGAATTCCGCGCTTCGACGGCAGGCCGCTTCCAGAGGGCCTGCACCTTTGCGGCTTCTCCGTGGTTGCGACGGGCGTGCTCA
>CAZXHQ010000620.1:0-2333 GCA_964640145.1 uncultured Rhodothermales bacterium
CTAAACGCTCTCGACCCGGCCGACGCATCGCCATGTGGTCGGGTCCCCGCAACATATCGACGGCACTGATGCGATCGTGGGAGGCCCGCGGCGATACGGTCGTCACGGACGAGCCCCTCTATGCCCATTATCTGCATGAGACGGGGACCCGGCACCCCGACCGGGAAAGGATTATCGCCAAGCACGAGCCGGACTGGCGCGTGGTCGTCGCGCGGCTGACCGGCGAGGTGCCTCACGGCAAGGCGATCCACTATCAGAAGCACATGTCGCATCACCTGCTGCCCGAGCTGTACGGCCCGTGGCTCGCGGATCTCAGCCACGCGTTTCTGCTTCGGGATCCGCGGGAGGTCGTGCCTTCCCTCGCCCGGGTGATGGACGCACCGGAGCGCGGAGATACCGGGCTGCCGCAGCAGTGGGCGCTCTACCGCTACGTCACGGACGAACTCGGCCAGACGCCCCCCATCATCGACGCCCGGGACGTGCTCGAGCAGCCCAAGGTCATGCTCGACAAGCTCTGCGCGGCGCTCGGCGTGCCATTTACGGACTCTATGCTCTCCTGGAAGCCGGGCAGCCGTCCGACGGACGGGGTATGGGCGGCCCACTGGTACGGGCGCGTCGAAGCATCGACGGGCTTCAAGCCCTACACGCCCCCGGAGGAGCCCGTGCCCACCGGCCTGCAAGACCTCGTGGATGCATGTCTACCCTATTACCGCCGGCTCTACGAACTCAGGCTCAGACCATAGAACCTTATTTCGTACGTCCGTTGAAAGTTGACCGTTGAAAGTTCTTTCGAATTCGACATCTCGATCAGGAACGAAAAACTTTCAACCTTCAACCTTCAACCTTCAACCTTCTATACGTACCATGCTGCAGACCTTCGACGAGCGAAACCGCAATCTGATCGTCAACATCAACGGCAGGCTTGTGGCCCGCGACGAGGCCGCCATCAGCCCGTTCGACAGCGCGGTGCAGGGGGGAGATTTCGTCTGGGAAGGCCTCCGGCTCTACGACGGGAAGATCTTTCGCCTGACCGAACATCTCGACCGTCTCCGGGATTCGGCGCGGGCCATGGCCTTCTCGAGCATTCCTGCTCACGACGACCTCATCGAAGAGCTGCGGCGCACGCTCGTGGCCAACGACATGCACGACGGCGTTCACGTCCGCCTCACCCTTACGCGCGGCGTCAAGATCACGTCCGGGATGGATCCGCGCCTCAATCAATCCGGACCCACGCTCATCATCCTGGCGGAGTTTAAAGAACCGGTTTATTCGACGCAGGGCCTCGTCCTGATGACGAGCTCCATCCGAAGGTTTCCGCCCGACTGCCTGGACCCCAAGATCCACAGCGGGAATCTGATCCAGTCGATCATGGCGAAGATCGAGGCAAATGCAGCCGGAGCCGACGATGCGCTCATGCTCGACCGAAACGGCTATATCGCCGAAACGAACGCGACGCATGTGTTCCTCGTCAAGGGAGAGACAGTCCTGACCGGCCACACGCACGCCTGCCCGGAAGGCATCACGCGGCAGACCGTGCTGGACCTCTGCGCGGCCGACCATATCGCTTCCGACGTCCGCAACCTCTCGCTAGCGGAAGCTTACCGCGCCGACGAGATGTTCTGCAGCGGCACGATGGGAGAACTGGCAGGCATTACCCGCCTGGACGGGCGAACCATCGGCGATGGCCGGGTTGGACCCTTGACCCGCCGCCTTTCGGAGCTTTACGCGGCGGAGACGGCGCGAAGCGGGTACGCGCTGCTTGACTGAAAGGACCGGCGTTCTCGAACGGTCATCCTCCGTCATCCATCGTCCCGCCGATCGTCCGGCAGCGCGGAGAGAGGATCGGACCTCGCGGGGGAACGGGGCGCCGCGTCGCAGAGGTCCGGGCTGCGACGGGGAAACGCACGTTCGAGCACGCTCCTCGTGGCCGTTCTCGCGACACTTGTGACGGCGCGGATCAGACTGCATTCCGGCCGTCAAGCTGTTCGTACACGGCGCGGTGGCCGACCAGTTCGGCGGCGCCCTGCCCGAGCATACCGTACGGCAGTGGCTCGACGCTGCGGACGTTCCCACGCGAGGGGGTCGTTAAAAACGCGTATTGACCACGTTGTCGTAGATCGATCCGAACCGGTACTCGAAACCGGCCGAGACCCGCAGCTCGTAACTCGTCTGGAGCTGGCGACGGCGGAGCAGAACTTCTTCCAGGCTCGCATCCCCTTTCGGCAGGTTCAGCTGATCGTGAATGAGCTGCACGTCGCCGCCGACTCGCAGCGCCAGACCGCGTGTCAGCCGGACGCTGACGCCGACGTCGACCTCGAATCGGTACTTACTCC
>CAZXHQ010000621.1:0-2327 GCA_964640145.1 uncultured Rhodothermales bacterium
GATGACCGGGCTCTTGTAGAACTCCGGTACGTCGAACTGGCGTGCCATGCGGTGCGTGCCTGTCTCACTGATGTTGATACGAGGAACCGCGCGCGCTGCGGCGGCCTCGACCGGAATGCCGTATAGCCCTGCGGGGATCGCCGCGATTCGGCCTCATCTAACGCAGCACACAACGCCAGGTTCAGGACGCCGGTCCGGGTGCCGGAAGCAAAACGGTGAACGTGGATCCCTTGCCCCGCTGGGATTCCACGTCGATCCGGCCGCCCAGATGGTCGAGCAGCTGTCGCGCGATGGTAAGGCCGAGCCCGGTGCCGGTCGGCGCATCGCCGTGCGCGCGGGCTTCGCGCGTGAAACGCTGAAAGAGCAGCGGCATGAACTCGGAGGTGATGCCCGGACCCGTGTCGACTACCTTGATGGCGAGGGCCGGCTCTCCGTCGAGGACGTCCTCCTCCACGCGGATCGTAACGCCTCCCTCCTCGGTATACTTGACGGCGTTCGAGACGACGTTGGCCAGGACCATGCTGAACCACTGCTCGTCGGTGCGCAGATTGGTGTTTTCGACCCGGACGTCGGTCTCCAGGTACAGCCCTTTCGCCTGGACCATCGGATAGAGCTCTTTCTCAACCCGCCGGACGACGTCTGTGACGTCCACGTCGTCGAGGGTGACCTCGATGTGGCCGGACTCGATCTTGGCGAGGTCCAGCAGGCTGTTGACGAGGTTCAGGAGGCGCTTGGCGCTCAATTCGACCTGGTCGAAGAACTCGACCTGATGGGGCGCAAGGTCGTCGCGGACCTCGTCTCGTATGAGGTACACGTACCCGATTAGCGATGAGAGCGGTGTACGGAGCTCGTGCGTGACGGCAGTGACGAACTCCGTCTTCGCCATGTTCATCGCCTCCGCAGCCACCGAGGCCGCGCGCAGCTCCTTTGTTCGAGCTTCGACGTCGCGCCGGAGGCGCCGGCTGGAGAGTTGCGCCAGGTAGGCGGACTCGGCGCTCCGCCTCAAAACGACGTAGGTCTGCAGGAGCAGGAAGCCCAGTACGCCGAACGTGATGAGGTGCGCACGGCCGGCGGCGCCGACTTCCGCAAAGAGCACGTCATGCATGCTGCCGATCACCAGCAGCGCGAGGCCGGCGGCCGTGATCGGTCCGTATCGGCGTTTGGACGCCGCGCTCTGCACCGCGAGGGCCGTGACGAGGATCATCAGGAGAATGGTGATCCATCGCGACGGTCCGAAATTGACCACACCGCCGCTTCCCGCTATAAGCGCCAGCATCGCGAATAACACGGCAGAAAAGACCGCGATGCCTGCGACGGCCGTATTGAGCGTGCCGGTCCAGCCTCTCGCAGGCGGGCGGAACGACGCAGGGAAGAACGCCCATAGCATGAACGCGATGAATCCGTTCAGTAAGCCGTAGGATACGGACTCGATGACCAGACTCGTTTCGACGTCGACGAACGAGCGGAGGAGGAACGGGAGAGCGCCCGACGCGGCCGCCGTATGGACCGACATCGCGAGCGACAGGATGCCGAGGGAGAGGATCGAAAGGTCGCGCTGCACCCAGCGCCAGTAGACGAGGAAGAGGACCGCAAGGAAGACGTAGATGCCGAAGCAGGCGAAGTAGAGCGCGGTGGCATGCGCCAGCTGGCGGTCCGCGGAGCGAGCCTGGAGATCCTGGGCGGGGGACAGCGAGGCCGCCCGGAGGAGATCCTGCGGGCGAGACAGCGAGGCCGCCCGAAGGAGATCCTGGGCGGGAGACAGCGAGGCCGCACCGAGGAGACCCTGCAGGAGCGGAAGCGAGGCCGCCCCGAGGGCGTCCGGGGCCGGGGCGTCGAGCATCCGCGCGGCCTCCGAGACCGCAATCCGACCCGCATCCGGCGCCGAGACGGCCATCATCCCCGGCGCCGAGACCGCATATACCGCCGGCGCCGAGACCGTCAACATCCCCGGCGCCCGCACCGCGAACATCCCCTGCGTCGGCACCGCGAACGTCCCCGGCGCCGGCACCGCGGCGGCCGTTCCGCCCCCCCACGCTGCCGCGGGGGCAAGCGAGACGAGCGCCGCCAGCAGGAGGGCTGCGCGGCGTACGTACTGATGTCCGGGCCGTCGGGGATGACGGGGCTTGTGGCGCACGTACGGAGCGACATTACGATGTAGGGGATGCGGAGGGAATATAGCCGATTTCGCGTCGGCATTCACCACCGGACTTCGAGAGCGCCTTACAGGCGCCGGCTCACTCTGGGCTGGACCTCGCGCTTCCACGAAGCAAATGATCCATCCACGATCGCTGCGCGGGCCGCGCGCATCAGCCAGTGATAAAACGAGA
>CAZXHQ010000622.1:0-2321 GCA_964640145.1 uncultured Rhodothermales bacterium
CTGCTGCTTCCGCTTCTTCTTTTGGTGCTCAGCGGTTCGGCCGAGCCGGACGAGGACCGGTACGTCGTCATCATAAGCATAGATGGATTCCCCGCGGAGGCGTTGTGGGACGAGCGAATTCCCCTGCCGACCCTTCGAGCGCTGGCCGCGAGCGGCGCCTGGGCCCGCGCGCTGATCCCCTCGACGCCCTCGGTCACCTGGCCGAACCACACGACGCTCGTGACGGGCGTGCATCCGGAAAAGCACGGCGTGCTGATGAACGGCCGCTTCGTTCGTTCCGGTCCCGGCGAACCCGTCCGACGCGAAAGCGACCTCGACCGGGAGGCGCTGTCGACGTACCCCACGCTCTACGACGCGGCCTATGCCGCGGGATGCCGCACGGCGGAAGTGAACTGGCCCGTAACACGGAGGGCCGAAACCCTCCACGCGAGCTTCCCGGACGCGCCGGGCGCCGTACGTCATACCACACCGAGCCTGCGGGCGGAGCTGATCGACCATGGCATTCTCAAGGACGAGACCGGTGAAGCCTTCGGGCGTTCGAGCTACGTCGGGCGCGATTACGTGTGGACCTCGGCGGCAACGCACCTGATCCGCACGCGAACGCCGAACCTGCTGCTGTTTCACCTCCTGAGTGTGGATGGGATGCACCACGCCTACGGCGCCGGATCGCAGCCCGCCTTCACGGCACTCGCGCATGCGGATGCGAACGTGGGGCGCATCCTCGATGCCCTGGAGGAGGCGGGAATTCGGGAGGAGACGTCGATTTTCGTCGTGTCCGATCACGGATTCATGAACGTGACCCATCGAATTCAGCCGAACGTGCTGCTTCGCGAGGCGGGACTGCTGGAGATAAGTGCAGAGGGAGACCTCGCGTCGGCCAACGCCCAGGTCGTCTCGAACGGCGGATCGGCTATGGTCTTCGGGACCGATCCGGCATCGAAGGAGCGGGACCTCGAGCACGCGCGGAGCGTCTTGGCCGGGGCCGAGGGCATCGCGCGCGTGCTGGAGCCTGGCGAGTTCGGCGCCTACGGCCTGCCCCAGCCTTCCGAGAGCGATCAGGTCGGCGATTTCGTGCTGGCTGCGGCCGACGGGTACGCCTTTGGCGATGCCGCGGCGGGCGAGTACCTGGTTCGGCTCGACGGGCCCAGCGGCGTCCACGGGTATCTGAACGACGTAGCGGATATGGAGGCGCTCTTCATCGCATCGGGACGCGGCATTCGGTCCGGCATAGAGCTTGGCGCCGTCGACAACCGCTCCGTTGCGCCGACGGCGGCCGCGCTGCTCGGCCTCACGCTGGAGACGGCCGACGGCCGGGTGCTCGAGTCGATCCTGGAGTAGGAGGCGGCCGTGCGGTTGCTATATCGTCGCAGGAGTGGTACTATGGTGGGAGCGGCCGCTCATCGCCGAGCGCCTGATTTGTCCCGCCGTGTTCGTCCCCTGGCGCGGCGTGTCGTTGTCCGAGGCGCTGTTCCTGTCCCTGGAAGCCGTGTCGGCCGGCCGCAGCACACTCACTATAACGAAAGAAGCAGAGATCCTCGATCCGGTTGTCCAACCAGCCGGATGGTGGATGGAGGAGCGGAATGAAGACACGCGCAGCTACCATGGGAGCATTCGTTTGCCTGCTGGCACTGGGAGCGATCGGCTGCGATGCGCAGCGGGATACGCTGACGTCGGCTCTCGAGAACGACAACGTCGAGAGCGATGCGCCGCTGACCTCGCACAAATTTTTCACCGGAAGAGACTCCTTCGGGGTGGCACTAAAGATTCGGCTCGCGGGCGACGTCGCGCTGGTGGACGACGGCCGCTGCCCGGAGATGACGGTTGTGCTCGCCGGCTCCGGAAATGCGACGCATCTTGGCGGCATCGAGGGCGAGTCGAGTCACTGTGCCGACGAGGCTGACCTGTCCTCCTTCTCTGACGGCACGTTCGTCTTGACCGGCTCGACCGGCGGCACCATCATCGGCAATTATCCCCCGCTTCCGGTCGTCACTGCTGTCGGCAAGCATGGAAGCGACGACGTCGGAGACGTGATCGAGACGAAAGCCGAGATTAGCGGCGGCGAGATCAGCGCCGTGCAGCGCGACGAGGTTGAAGGCCGGGGCGACCTTCGGATCGTCATGCAGCCGGACGGCGGCTTCACGCTGACCTTCGACGGCTGGCTCCTGCATCATCTGGCCGACGACTGAGCTGCGCCGCCTGGACGGCGCCGGCCGCGTGGGCGTTGTGCAGCAGCGACGCCGTGCGATCATTACCGGGCGTTCCTCGTCCATTCGCACGCCCTCAAGCGGCTTTGGAGGCCCAGGCGACGACAAACTCGCCCG
>CAZXHQ010000623.1:0-2317 GCA_964640145.1 uncultured Rhodothermales bacterium
GCGCGCTTTCTGGCGCGTCTCCTCCGTAAGGTTTTCTCTCAGCTTTTCCGCGTAGTACATGCTGCCCACGCCGCCTCCGCGAGCACCCGCGTCGATACTGCCGGTGTCGACGACGGCAAGGCCGACCACTTCGGCGTCATAGCGATCGGCAATGTTCTCCGCGTACCGGATGGCTACCGGCGTGTCGGCGTCTACGTCGAGTGCGACGAGAATGCGTTTAATCATGTCTCCTTCAGCTCGAAGAAATAGATGGTCGAAAATAGGCGAAGAGCACCTTGTTCACATTCAGCTGGACTCTATTATATCAGTAATATTATTTAAAAAATTGTAGTACGTTGTAGTAGGGCCTGTTGAAATGTGGATGGCTCCTGTATACACATCCCCGCGCTGGGATTGTGGATAGATTCCAGCCCGAATCCGTGTGCATATCCACACCTCCCGCGGGGTGCGCCGTCGAGAGCCCGTAGTTTTCCCGCCGCTATCCACGCCCGTCCACAGGCGCGGACCCGCTGAGCCTTTCATTGTCCACTGCCCCATGGGGTGTGAGAAGTTTCTGGAAAGGTGTTGGCAGACGGACGAGTACTCCACGTCATTTCACTGGAACTAAAGCCGAGGCCGATAATGGGGACGGTGCGTCCACTTATCGACAGATTATCAACAGGCCCGCGGCCTTACCGCCTTCCCAGACGGCTGAACATCTCCCTCTTGTAGGCTTCCACCCCCGGCTGATTGAACGGATGGACACCGAGCAGGTAGCCTGAAACGGCTACGGCGTGTTCGAAGAAGTAGATGGCTTCGCCGATATCGCCGGGAGCGACGCGATCGAGCCAGAGCGTAAGGTTGGGCACGCCGCCGTCGCCGTGCGCCTGCGCCGTACCCTCGTACGCAGCGCGGTTGATCGAGCTCATCGACTTTCCGGAGAGGTAATTGAGTCCATCCAGGTCGTCGTCCGAGTCCGGCACCGTAACCGCACCGTCATCGTTCTCGACCATCAGGAACGTCTCCATGAGTGTTCGTTGACCGTCCTGAACGTACTGACCAATGGAATGCAGGTCGGTGGAATACTGTGCCACGACGGGGAAGAGACCCGTCCCGTCCTTGCCTTCGCTCTCTCCGAACAGCTGCTGCCACCACTGCCCGATCCCCTGCAGGCGGGGTTCGAAGACGGAGAGCAGATCCAGCGTCAGTCCGCGCTGGAGCAGGCCGTATCGGAGGGCGGCATAGAGGAGGGCGGGATTGTCGTCGGGCGCCTCGAGCTGCTCCAGGCTCCTGACGGCGCCGTGGAAGAGGGAATAGACGTCGATGCCGGCTACCGCTATGGGAAGCAGCCCTACGGGCGTAAGGACCGAGAACCTCCCGCCGATGCTGCGGGGGATCACGTATTTGCGATACCCCCGCTCCTGGTGGAGCGTATTCAGCGCGCCCGTGCTCGGATCGGTCGTCACGATGATGCGCCGATCCGCATCGTCGAACGTCTCTTCAACGTAGCGGCGGATGAATCGGAATGCGAGGGCGGGTTCGAGCGTCGTCCCGCTCTTGGAAATGACGTTGACGTAGACGGACCGCCCCTCCATATACTCGAGCAGCTCGCGCAGGTATGTCCCGCTCATGTGGTGGCCGGCGAAGAGAATTTCGGGCTCGTCGGAGCGCAGATACGGCCTCAGCGCCTGGATGACCGCCTTCGCACCCAGGTACGAACCGCCGATGCCGACGCAGACGAGGAGGTCGGCATCCTCTCGAATGCGCTGCCCCGTCTCTGCCACGTCGTCGAGAAGCGCTTCGTCCGGATCGACGAGGATGTCGCGCCAGCCGAGGGCGTCGGATCCGGCGCCGGATCGGTCTAACAACGTTTGGTGTGCGCGGACGGCCTGGCCGAGCCATTCATCGAGATCGGACGCGTCAAGGAAGCGTTCTGCGTGACGGTAATCGAGACGGAGCATGAAGCGACGTAGGGAGCGTTGCGGCGCTAACGATCTCCGAAAGAATACGGATTCGGCCGGACGATGCCGGCAGATTCCAGAAGAATTTCGGCGCCGGGAGGGCGCACTCTAGGAGCCGGAAGGAGCCGAACCGACATCGAAGTCGAGCTCCCATTCGTCGGCGATCTTCTGAATGAAATCCTCCTCTTCCGAGAGAAGCTTGCCGTCGGCCCTCGCAATCGTCGAGAAGTCGTTGAGAATCGTCGCGCGAAGGTCGGCGGACAGCGATTCTTTAAGCACGTGCGCGGCCTCATGCATGCGCTCGGGATTTGCCCCGTTGAGATACGTCAGCGTCGCTTCGCGAATCACATGGTCGATGAGGGCGGGATCCTTGTCCG
>CAZXHQ010000624.1:0-2311 GCA_964640145.1 uncultured Rhodothermales bacterium
TCGAGTCGATGCAGATTTGGGATCTGCGCAGGGCGCTGATGCTCCTGCGGTCCGACTCCTCATGGAACGGCGCACCCGTCACACTGGAGAGTCGTGGAACGATGGCGGGTATTGCGCTCTACGCGGCGATGTTCGAGCCCGGCGTGGCGGTGCTGAACCTGTACGACCTTCCGACGTCGCACCGTCAGGGTCCCATCCTGCTAAACGTGCGGCGAATTCTCGACATGCCCCAGGCCGTTGCGGCGGCACTCGAGTCGGTCGACGTCGTCCATCTGATCCACACGAAACGGTCGTCCGCACGTCGCTGGGCGTGGCCCCTCGAAACGGCGGCACACGCATCCGGATCACTACGCCAGGCTCGACGGGTGCCGTGGCTGGTAGGGTCGTCTTCGCCTGCTTCGGCACGCGAGTAGAGGGGGCTCTCCTCGATCAGACCTCGCAGGTCGAAACGACGCTCATAGCCTGAAACATTTCCGGGACCCGTTCAAGGACCCGGTGTGGCCGGGCCGCGCATAACACCGAGCGCGACAGGTATTCATGTTCTTCTTGTTTGTCCAGAAACCCGAACGCACACGCCTCGTGACGCCCATTGACGAGCCCATCGAAGTACAGGTCGTGGACGGCCGTCCGGCGGCGTTCGAATGGACCGGCCAGGTGTACCGCATCGTCGACATACTTCACATCTGGCAGTCGGAGGAAAGGGTCTGGTGGAAGTTTTCAGGGCATACCCGCCGTCATTACAGAGTTCAGGCCGGATGGAACCGGCACCGCGTAACGGCCGAAATCTATACCACCGTCGGAGGAGAGGAGGAATGGATCCTTTCGGCCGTATACGATTGAGGGAGGGAGCGTGCGAATCCGCTTCCAAGGCTGGGGCGGCGTGCCGTTGCAGCGATCGTGCACCTGTCGTCGGAGTGGTACTCGGGATTCGCGGCAGGAGACGTGCCTCCCGGAGAACGGGAGGGTAGATGCCGGAACTCGCTTGTCTCACGTCCGGTTCGTGTCTATACTGATCCACGTGTGAAAAGGCAGATCTCCCTGGATGTGAGTACAATCGTAGAATTTCGTGGCCGAAACGTCGTACCCCCGTCTCGACTCGTCGAGATCGTCCTCGCCGACGGCGTGGCGCCCGAACGAATCTGCGTCAGACGATTGCTTTTCGGTCAGCGATTGAAGAGGGCCAAATGACCTCTACGCCGCGTTCAAGTCCGAGCGCTCGCCAAGGGATTCTGAGGGGTGTCTACGAAGAGAATCTGCGCACCACGCAGGAACCGCGTCGTGCATCCCGATTATCTCAGCCGTCGAGTGGGGACGCCCATCGCGTGCGACTTCTCACGACGGGTATGGTATCGCTCGGGGTCGTGCTTCTTGCCGTCATTGCAGCCACCGTCACGACGGAGCCTCGAGCCGGCCAGGCTATCGCAACAGCCGACAGCAGCTGGGTGCGTCTGCCCATGCAGGGCTTGGCGCCGATCGCCGCCGCCGCGCCGTCTCCGTCCGTCGTCGATCTCTACGGCCTCCATGTCCGAACGATCGTACTCGACGCCGGACACGGAGGGCGCGATCCCGGTGCGACTGGAAAGCGCGGGTTGCAGGAGAAGGACATCACGCTCGACGTCGCGCGCCGGCTGAAAGAGAGACTGGAACGGTATCCAGGGTACCGCATCCTCCTAACCCGCGATGGGGACGAGTCGATGCTTCTTCGAGAGCGCGTCGACTTCGCGAACCAGAACGATGCCGACCTCTTCGTGTCGTTACATGTCAACTGGCTGCCGGTTGATTCCATCGCACCGATCGAAACGTACTATTACGGCCCGGACTCCGATGCACGTGCGGTCCGTCTCGCCCAGCGGGAAAATCGAAATTCGGGGTACGCAGTCTCCGAGTTCGACGATCTGATTAATGAGCTCGGTCTCGAGCTCAAGATTCAGGAATCGCAAGGCGCCGCCCGGGCTATCCAGCAGGGATTAATCGACGGGCTGCGGGGAATGGGCCGTGATGTTCTCGACTGGGGCGCTAAATCGGGTGATTTCATGGTCCTGCTCGGCGTCGAAGCACCAGGCGTGCTCACGGAGATCGGCAGCCTCAGTAACAGCGACGACGAAGCGCAGCTTACTACGCCCGCCTATCGTCAGCAACTGGTGCGCATCCTCGAGCAGGGGATCGCCCATTATTTAGGATCACACGCAAACGAGAGCGCACGCACCCAATATGACAACGAAGAAGAAAGGGAAGGCGTCTGACGACATCCTTCACATCGGCATCGACCTTGGAACGTCGAGAAGCGCCGTTTCGGCAAGCAACGGCAAGA
>CAZXHQ010000625.1:0-2307 GCA_964640145.1 uncultured Rhodothermales bacterium
ATCAGAAACCGGCATGGTCGTTAATGTTGTTAGACTGACCTCGAACGCCGATATTCGTCTACGAGACTCCCGCGCGTTACACCGATTGCGGATGCGCCTTCGTCGTTGATTTTCTGTTTTTGCGGCTCGTCGAATTCAAACAGTATTTTCATGACTCGATGGGATAACTGAAGCCCACACTGTCGAATACAGAACCAGTATTACACGGGCTAACAGAGATCACGTCTTTTATCCTGCGCTTGCCATCCTGATCAGCGCAACGGGTTTTGCCGGGTTCTCGTTCACGTACTTCGGACCCATCATCGGCGGCTCGTATCCACCGGCGGGAGTTGTCCTGCACCTGCACGGCTGGTCCTTTTTCCTCTGGTATCTGCTGTTTCCCTTGCAAGCGGTACTAGTCGCCAGTGGGAAGTTCGCCCTGCATATGACCCTGGGTCGGCTGAGCGCAGGTCTGGTGGTCGTGATGACGCTGACCGGCATCCTCGTGCTAACTGTCCGCGTGGAGGAGGCCGTGCATAACGGAGCCCCTGAAGTCTGGTTGCTCTACGGCCCGCTGATTTTGTCGAATCTGATCTTGTTCGTTTTGTTTTATGCGGTCGGCATCCGCATGGCCATGAAGAACCGACTGCAGGCGCATAAGCGGCTGATCATCGTAGCCAGCTCAATCGGCCTCGGAGCCGGGTTCTTTCGCTTAATCCTGTTCCTGAGCGGCTTCCACCCCCTATCGCTGCCCGCAGGGACGCTGAGCTGCAGCCTCTTTATCATCATCGGGATCATTTACGACTGGCTCACGCGCCGGGCTGTGCATCCTGTGTACTGGATTGGCCTGGTTGCCTTGTTCGCCGTTGAAGTATCACTTTTGCCGCAGGTTAACGGAGAGGCCGTGGCCCGGATAAACCAGGGGCTGGCGGCTATAGGTGAACAGCTCGGGGTCCTCTACGAACCGGATCCGACGGTCGATTTTTAGCCACTATCGCCGGAGACGACCGCCGCGGCGGCGAATGCATGCTCATGCGATGCTGCAACGAGGACGATATGCTTGATCGAATACCTTTCGATCCGCGGTCGAATAGCAGTTTGGAATCATAATGTCCCGACGCAAGAAGTCGAATTCCCCGCGCCGGAAACGGATGAAGCGTCGCGGCCGCTTGCAAGCAGCGCGGCGCTGGCTTGAACGATACGACGGCAGGAATGTCGTGCGCGGCTACCGAAACTGGTTCGGCGTCGATTGGGCATGCGCCTTCCGAGAACTGGAGATGCTCGGCGTCGAAATTGATCCCAAATACAAGCGACAGGTCCTCCGAGACGTCCGAAATACACTCGCCGCGAGGCGCCGCCGCAGAGAAACGCGTGAAAGCAGCGGCCCGCCCCTCTTCGAAGGGGACGCCAACTTCGCCTACATCGCCGGTTACACGCCTGCGGGCTTCCCGTTCGGCGTCAGATGGGAGGACTGGGTCGGGCCGCATCCTCGAGACGAAGACGACGACCCGTCCCGGACGGACGACGATTTCCCGTTCTAGAGACTTGTGCCTGCGTGACAAGGCGCCGACAGCCACCCGTTGCGTGTGTCGAGCTGCTGCCCGGAGCGTCTCGTCATTCTCCGTTTTCCGGCACGAGCGCCTGATAGACGGCCGCTTTGAACGCCTCGCGGATGCCGCTGCCGAAGTATGGCACCACCTGGATCATGAGCACCATCACCAGGCGCTCGTTGGGGTCGACCTCGTAGACGGAGCCGTAGGCGCCGCTCCATCCGAACGATCCCACGGAAGCGAATCCGTTCGCGCCGAGACGATCGGTCGTCTGAAACCCGAGCCCGAATCCGAGTCCGTCGGCGCTGTGCAGCGTGTCGACCTGATTGGAGGTCATGACCGCCACCGTATGGGGAGCCAGGATACGCACCCCGTCGAAGACGCCTCCCTTGCGAATCATCTCGAGGAAACGGGCATAATCGCGAGCCGTCGAGAGCAGCCCGGCGCCGCCCGAGAAGCTGCGCCGCGGCCCCTCTGCGTAGTCGCCCTGTCCGCGCGGACCGTCCGGGGCGCGCACGACGCGCCCGTCATCGCCGGGCGTATACACCGCAGCCAGCTGCTCTCGATTGCCGGGAGGCAGGAAAAACCGGGTGTCGTCCATGCCGAGCGGTCCCGTAAGGCGTTCCCTGAGAAAGCGATCGAGCGGCTGCCCGCTTACGCGTTCGACGATGCAGCCCAGCACGTCCGTGCCGTATCCGTACACCCACTCCGTACCTGGCTGCTCGACGAAGGGGAGGGTGCCGAGGCGGTCCATCGTCTCGCAGATGGGCTCGTCCCT
>CAZXHQ010000626.1:0-2305 GCA_964640145.1 uncultured Rhodothermales bacterium
CCGCCGCGCATCACTTCGGCTCCACGCGGCTGCTCTGCGAGTCGATGGGGGGCACGTACTGGGACTGCACGCTCGAGCGGATGAAGTGGATGAACAACTGGGAGTACGTCCTGGGGGTCAACCTCTTCAACAATCACGGCTACCATTACACGATCGAAGGGGAGCGCAAGCGCGACTGGCCGCCCTCGCAGTTCTACCATCACACCTGGTGGAAATACTACGACCGCTTCACGTCCTACAACGCGCGCCTCTCGCACGCCCTCTCCGGCGGACGCCACGTGGCCAAGCTGCTGGTTCTCTACCCCATCAACAGCGTGTGGATCAACTATCTGCCGCAGACGACGACGAAGGTCGGGCAGCTCATCGAATCGGACTTCCAGTGGCTCACCGATCGCCTCCTGCGGCTCCACTACGACTTCGATTATGTGGATGAGGATGTACTGGCGGAGGCCGCCGTCGAAGACGGCCGCATCCGGATCGCCGACGAGGAGTTCGAGGTCCTCATCCTTCCGCCGGTGACGCACATCAAGGCCGTCTCGTATGCGAAGATCCAGACATTCCTGAAACAGGGCGGCGGCGTGATTGCGGATACGGTGGTGCCGGTCGGACTGCTCGAGGCGGGCGGCGAGGCGTCCGTGACGGAGCTCGACGAGTTCTTCGGCATCAGCGGCCGCGACGTGCTCAGCCGTTTCCACCACGGCAACGGGATGGCCTTCACCACCGAGCAGCACGGGGATCATGGAAATCTGTACGTGTTTCGAGGGGCCGGACTTTCCAATCAATCCCTCAAGCTCGACCGCCTCACGAAGAAGGAGGCCGCCCCGTCGACCGGCCACGACGCCGAGGCCGCGCTTCGGGAGGTGCTCGAGAAATGCGTCGTGCCGGACGTGAGGATCGGCGACGAAGAGATCTTCTATCTCCACCGCCGAAAGGACGGACTCGATCTCTATTTTCTGACGAACACGAGCCGGGAGGACAAGGGGCGCGTCGAGATCAGCTTCGAGCAGGTCGGCCGGCCGGAGCTCTGGGACCCGACGACGGGAGTAACGAGGCCCATCCACGTTTACCGAATCGAGGACGGGAGATTGCAGCTGGCGCTCGACTTCCCGGCGTCCGAGGCGTACATCGTCGTAATCGACGGGGAGGTCGGCGAGCCGCACGTTTCGGCAGCCAACGTGGAGGTGACAGACGTAGGCGAGGGCTGCGTGATCGGCTATTCCGGCAACCGCATCACGGAAGCGCGCGCGATGATCGTCTCCGAGTCCGGCTGGCGTGAAGTCACGGCCGCCGGCAGGCCGCCCCTGCCGCCGCTCGATCTTCCGGACGAGTATGGCTTCGAGATCGACGGCGACAACGTGCTGGCGATCGGCCGGTACCGGATGAATCCCGAGGAGGATGACGAGCGATTTGCCGCGCCGGACTTCGACGACGGGTCCTGGCTCGACGTGGAGATCGGCGCCTGGGAGATGCAGCTTCCGCAGGAGCGTGACGAGCAGGTCTACCCGGTGCCCGTCTGGTATCGGGCCGAGTTTCAGGCCGAGGTGATTCCCGCGAATCCGCGGATCATGATCGACGGATTCAGCGGCAGCGGCCACCGTCTGTTCGTGAACGGACATGAAATGAAGGACGCGGGCGTGCGCAGCAGCCTGGACGCCGAAATGCGGGAGGTGGACCTGACCGACGCTGTTCACGAGGGATCCAACGTGGTCGCCGTGCGACTGATGGTGACCCGGCGAACGGACGGCATGCTGGATCTGCTGAAGATCCTCGGCGATTTCTCGCTGACGGACGACCTCTCCATCACGGCGCCGCGCACGCGCATCCGGATCGGCGACTGGACGGAGCAGGGCTATCCGTTCTTTTCCGGCACGAGCATCTATCACGCTCGCCTCGACGTTCCGGAAGCGTACGTCGGCGAGGGCCGGCTTTTTCTGGAAGCCGACTGCGGGGAAGACGTGCTGGAGGTGAGCGTGAACGGGCATGATCCGCTCGTGGCCCCGTGGCATCCCTATCGCCTCGAGGTCACCGATCAGGTGCGGGCCGGGTCGAACGAGGTAGAGATCAAGGTCACCAACACGCTCATAAACGTCCTCGAAGGCGAGCGGCGGGCGTCGGGCCTCTTCACCCCGCCCCGCCTGGTTCACGAGCACCGGTACGAGCTGACGGAGTAGCGGATGCGCATTCTCTACGTCGACATAGACGCGCTTCGGCCGGATCACCTCGGGTGTTACGGGTACCACCGGGACACGAGTCCGACCATCGACGCGCTCGCCGAAGAGGGCGTCCGCTTCGAGAACGTGTACGT
>CAZXHQ010000627.1:0-2303 GCA_964640145.1 uncultured Rhodothermales bacterium
TCCGAGCTCTCGACCATCGACACGGCGCTCCTGCTGGCGGGCGTGCTGCACGCCGGCGCCTATTTCGACGGCGCGGACGCCGTAGAAGAGGAAATCCGATCGCTTGCCGACTCCATCTACCGCCGGGTCGACTTCGCGTGGATGCAGCGTCGCGGCTCGTCCGCCATCAGCCACGGATGGCGTCCGGAGACCGGATTCATCGAACACGACTGGCTCGGCTACAACGAGGCGATGATCCTCTACGTGCTCGCCCTCGGCTCGCCGACGCATCCGGCCGGCGAGGACGCCTGGGCGGCGTGGGTCAGCGGATACGAGAGCCAGTGGCGCACGGAGTACGGCTACACGTACCTTACCTTCCCGCCCCTCTTCGGCCATCAGTACTCCCACGTATGGATCGACTTTCGGGGCATCCAGGACGCGTACATGCGAGAGACGGGCATCGATTACTTTGAAAACTCGCGCCGTGCGACGCTTGCGCAGCGCGCCTACCACGTACACAACCCCCGCGGCTATCCCAACTACGGGTTGAACGAGTGGGGATTGACCGCATCGGACACCCCCGACGGTTACCGGGCACGCGGCGCCCCGCCGCCGCAGAACGACGACGGGACGCTGGTGCCGACGGCCCCCGGCGGATCCGTCGTCTTTACGCCCGACGAGTCGATAGCGGCCCTTCGGACGATGTACGACAAGTACGCGGACCGTTTGTGGGGACCGTACGGCTTCCGCGACGCCTACAACGTGGAGCGGGACTGGTTCGATGACCAGTATATCGGCATCGATCAGGGCCCCATCCTGCTCATGATCGAAAATTACCGCACGGAGCGCATCTGGAACCTGATGATGGAGCTCGAGGTGGTCCAGCGCGGACTGCTGAAGGCCGGATTCGAGGGGACGCCTCTCTCGTCCGGCAGGGAACCGCCGGGCGCCGCGTTCGAGCTCCACGTCTACCCCAATCCGTCCGTCCGCACCGTCCATCTCGCCTTCTCGCTCGAAGCGGCCGGAGAGATCGAGCTTTCGATCTACGACGTCCTGGGCCGGCGCGTCGAGCAGGTGGCTGCGGGATTCCGGACGGTCGGACGTCATCGATTGGAGGCCGACCTCTCGGGACTATCCAGCGGAACGTACTTCATCGTACTGGACGCCTCGGAACGCCGCGCGGCTCGACCCCTCTCCGTCCTCCGCTAACGACCTGATCACCATCCGCCACGCCCTGCCATGAGATCT
The DNA here is from genome assembly GCA_964640145.1 of uncultured Rhodothermales bacterium. Taxonomy (GTDB): domain Bacteria; phylum Bacteroidota; class Rhodothermia; order Rhodothermales; family VXPQ01; genus CAZXHQ01. Next base: position 1,228 of record CAZXHQ010000627.1, read on the forward strand.
TCCGCGTCTGGATACCTTACAGGATGCCTTGTGCTCCTCCTTACCGCGTGCTCGCCCCAGATCGACGGCGCCATTGTCGACACCGAGGCGGACGCCTTCCTCGACGACCTTCAGGAGCGCACCTTCCGGTGGTTCTGGGAGGAGACGCCCGCAGAAAACGGCCTGACCCCCGACCGGGCTCCCTCGAGGCCGTTCTCCAGCATCGCGGCCGTCGGATTCGCTCTGCCCGTTTACGCCGTCGGCGCCGAGCGCGGTTACGTCTCCCGCGAAGAGGCTGCCCGCCGCACGCTCAACACGCTCGAGTTCTTCTGGAATGCGCCGCAGGATTCCACGGCTACCGGCGTCGCCGGCTATAGAGGCTTCTTCTATCACTTCCTCGATTTCGAGAGCGGCGAGCGGTACCAGACCACGGAGCTTTCCACGATCGACACCGCCCTGCTGATGGCCGGTGTCCTGTTCGCACGCGAGTACTACGATCGCGACGACGAGCGTGAACGGCAAATCCGCGCCCATGCCGATTCGCTCTACCGGCGCGTCGAATGGGACTGGTTCCAGCGCGAGGACGGACTCATCACCATGGCCTGGCGCCCCGAGCAGGGCTTCGGTCCGGCCGCCTACCAGGGCTATGACGAAGCCATGATCCTCTACCTCCTGGCGCTCGGATCGCCCACCCATCCCATCGAAGCACGCGCCTGGGATGCGTTTACGAGCACGTACCTGTGGGCCGACTTCTACGGCTATGAGCACGTCAACTTCAGCCCGCTCTTCGGGCATCAGTATTCCCACCTGTTCGTCGACTTCCGAGGCATCTACGACGCCTACATGCGCGAGCGCGGCATCGATTATTTCGAAAACTCCCGCCGCGCCACGCTGGCCCAGCGCGCATACGGCATCGACAACCCGAACGGCTTCGAAGATTACAGCGGCGACATCTGGGGATGGACGGCGAGCGATGGACCGGCCAACACGTGGGGGGTCGTCGACGGCGACAGTGTCCGCTTCCGCACGTACTGGGCGCGCGGCGTAAGCGCCGGCGACATCCGCGACGACGGCACCGTCGTGCCGACCGCCGCCGG
>CAZXHQ010000628.1:0-2300 GCA_964640145.1 uncultured Rhodothermales bacterium
GAGGGCGACAGACCCCTGATTATTCAACGCCTCACGCAGAGCTTTTCGCCCGACGTGCAGTGGGTCGGCGGCCGCGTGGCCGCCGTCGGGATCAACCGTGGAGAACGTGCGGCGCTCGACTCCACGCTCGTATGGATGCACAGCGCTGCGGGCAACGACCTCGACTCGCCGGTGTACGTACGAGAAATGCTGGATGCCGACGCCGTGATGAAGGCGGGCGGTACGCCCACCGACAGCTTGCCCGACGGCGCGACGTTCACGCTGTGGCTCGCCGAACAGTCTGCGCTCGGGGCGGCGCTGCAAGGCGACGCGGTGGACGAATTCTCGTTCGCCGATACGACCTTCGAGGCGAGCTATCTCTTGAACGGTCGCTCCGGCGGTGGGGCCGAGGTCGATTTCACCATCTATCGCGACGAGCGTCTCACGAGCGACAAGTTCGTCGTGACCTGGACGCCTTCGATGACTCTCTTTCGGCAGCTGGCCATCCGCCACGCCACATTGGGAGGGTACGCAGACCTGCTCTGGCACCTCGTGACCCCTGAAGATCGAAGGGCCGACATCGGCCCGCCACTTGTCATAGGGCACCCGCCGGAAGGAGCGGTCGTTGCCACGCCGTGGGTGGGCTTTGGAGCGGGCAATCACGTATTGTGGGCAGCAACCGATGAATGGAACGGCGAGAGCTTCGGTTTCCGGACCGACGGCTACGCCTTCTTTCAGATTTTTGCCGGCAACTTCGAGTAAGCAATGGTGAAGAACATATTTCTCGCTGCCGTCGCCGTACTGCTCGCGGGGCTGCCACTGGCAGGCTGCGGTTCGGGCGATGGCGACGTGGGCGCGGACGGCCGCGTGACGATCACGTTCTGGCATAGCTTCACGCAGTCCACGCGCCCGGCGCTCGACAAGCTCATCGACAGATTCCACGACGAGCACCCTGAGATCCGTATCCGCTCGCAGTACATCCCGACCGGCGACGCCCTTGCGCAAAAGCTGATCACATCGGTCCGAAGCGGCTCGGCCCCCGACATCTCCTGGATCCACTCCCATTATCTTGAAGACCTCTCGAAGTCGGATGCCGTCTATGAGATGGCACACTTCATCGACGGGCCCGATGGGCTCTCCGAGGATGATATGGCGGATATATATCCGGCCCTCATTCAGTATGCCTCCTGGCAGGGTACGATGTACAGCCTGCCCATGGAGGCGACGAATCTCGGCATCCTCTATAACAAGACGCATTTCGAGGAAGTCGGTCTCGACCCCGAGCGTCCTCCTCAGACGTGGGACGAATTGAAGGCGTACAGCCGGAGGCTGTCGAAAGACACGAATGGCGACGGTCGCTACGAACGAATCGGTTTCTTCGTGCCCGCCGTGCCGTCCTCCGGACCGCAGGGCGCGTATATGATGTGGCAGTGGACGCCGTTCCTGTGGCAGGCGGGCGGACATCTGGTCAATCGAGAACAGACCGACATCCTGTGGGATCAGCCGCCGGGCGTCGAGGCGCTCTCGCTCTGGAAGTCCATCTACGAATCGCAGAATCAGCGCACGTTTACGAGCGAGGATCCCCTCACGGTCATGGCGTCCCAACAGATCTCGATGATGCTGGACGGCCCGTGGAATCTGCCGCGGTACCCGGAGCTCTTCTCGCGCTTCGACTGGGGTGTGGCGATGCTCCCGGAGGGCCCGGAGAAGCGCGCCACGGTGGTCGCAGGCGAGTATCTGGCAATTTTCAAGCAGTCACAGCACCCGAACGAGGCCTGGCAGTTCGTAAAGTGGATGATCCAGCCCGAGACGCAGGCCTTCTGGTCGATGGAGTCGGGATACCTCCCGATGCGCCAGTCCGTCGTCGACGTGCCGGAATACCAGGCATTTCTCGAGGAGCATCCGGCGCAGCGCGCCTTCGTGGAGCAGATGGAATATGCGCAGGCGCAGCGGCCGATCGACTTCAATACAATGCAGATTCAGCGGCTGCTCGCAGAAGCCATCGAACGAGCCACCGTAGGAGGAATGGCCCCGGAGGCGGCTCTTAGCGAGGCTGCCGCAGAAGCGGAGCAGCTCCTTCGCGAGGGACGAGGAGATGACGGGGTATAGGTGCGGCACACGAAAACGATAGCGCCTCATGACGAACGTTGCGACTCAGCAGGACCAGATGAGCGCCAGACCGGCTGCGGCCCAATCCGCGGCCGTTCAGGCGCCGCGGCCACCTCGCGACGGCTACGTGCGCGAGCGGCGAGAGTGGACGGCCGCCCTGCTGTTTCTGTCGCCGACGTTGATCGTCGTCTCCGTCTTCATCTTCTTCCCGA
>CAZXHQ010000629.1:0-2287 GCA_964640145.1 uncultured Rhodothermales bacterium
ATCGTGCGACGCTGCAAGACACGCATTAATTCGGAACGTACATCATGGCAAGAGGAAGAAGAGGTCGCCGTCGCCAGGCTGCGGAAGGTCAGGATTGGCAGGAGCGGCTCGTATCGGTCTCCCGCGTGGCGAAGGTCGTCAAGGGTGGCCGCCGCTTTTCGTTCAATGCCGTCGTCGTCGTAGGCGACGGAAACGGCACGGTCGGCGCCGGACTCGGCAAGGCCAATGAAGTCGCCGACGCCATCTCGAAGGGAACGGACGATGCAAAGAAGAATCTGATTCGTGTGCCCCTGAAGGAGGGTACCATCCCGCACCCCGTCGTAGGTCGTCAGGATGCCGGCAAGGTCCTGCTGAAGCCGGCGGCGCCGGGTACGGGCGTGATTGCCGGCGGCGGCGTGCGTGCCGTCCTCGAGTGCGCCGGGATTCGCGACATTCTCTCGAAGTCGCTCGGTTCGAGCAACCCGCACAACCAGGTGGCAGCGACCATGGAAGCGCTCGAGCAGATCGAGGATCCGCTCGAAGTCGCCAAACGTCGGGGCATTCCACTTAAGAAAGTATTTAACGGATAGTAATCAGTTGGCAGTTGACGGTTGACGGTTCTACCATCCGAACGTCACCGCCGACTGGAAGAGATTGTCAACGGTCAACCGTCAACTGTGGAGCGTTGTAGACATGGCCAGGAAGCTCAAGATAACGCAAACCAAGTCGGTGATCGACTCACCGAAGCGCCAGCGCCGCACGTTGGAGGCGCTGGGCATTCGACGGATGCACCAGAGCGTGGTCCGCGAAGACACGCCTGCGCTTCAGGGGATGCTCGAGAAGGTGCGTCACCTTGTAGACATCGCCGAAGCCTGACCGGCCGACGAGACGTTTTTCATCGCGAGTCCGTCCGCGGACGGGCATATCAGCACCGGAGGAACCATGGATCTCAGCAATCTTAAGCCTGCAAAGGGCTCCACTCGCAAAAAGAGGCGCATCGCTCGCGGTGTTGGCTCAGGGAAAGGTGGGCACAGCTCCACAAAAGGCACCAAGGGCCAGAAGAGTCGGTCCGGCGTCCGGATTCCCGCCTGGTTCGAAGGCGGGCAGATGCCGCTGCAGCGCCGCATCCCGAAATTCGGGTTCAACAACAAATTCCGCACCGAGTATCGCGCCGTGAACCTGTCGCGGCTCTCGCGCCTTCTCGAAGAGGGACGCATTGACAGCTCGAGCGAAGTCACGCCCGAGGTGCTCGTAGAGGCGGGCGTCGCCCGCAAGTCCGATCTGGTCAAGATCCTGGGTACCGGCGAGCTGTCGGAGGGCCTGACCATTAAGGCCCACGCGTTCAGCGGCTCGGCAAAGAAGAAGATCGAATCGGCCGGGGGCACGGCGACGGTCATCGAATAATATTCCGGATCCACCGCGGTCCTCTAATCTGATTTTCTATCATGGCGAGTCTCGGCGAGAACGTACGGAACATCTGGAAGATCGAAGAGCTGCGCCGGCGTATTCTGTATACGCTCGGCCTCTTACTGATCTATCGCCTCGGAGCGTACGTAACCCTGCCCGGCGTGGATGCCAGCATTCTGGCGGACGTCAACGCACAGGGCAATCCGAACGACATCTTCGGCTTCCTGGATATGTTCGTGGGTGGGGCCTTCAGTCAGGCCGGCATCTTCGCTCTCGGCATCATGCCGTACATCACGGCGTCGATCATCATCCAGCTGCTCGGCGCGGTCGTGCCGTACTTTCAGAAGCTCCAGCGTGAAGGCGAGGAGGGACGGCGAAAGATCACCCAACTCACGCGCTACGGCACGGTGGGCATCACGGCGTTTCAGTCGATCGGCTACGCCATCAACCTCCAGTACGGAGCCACCGGGCAGGCGATCGTGATCGACCCGACCTTCTTCATGGTCACGACGGTGATCGTCCTCACCGCGGGCACGGTCTTCGTCATGTGGCTCGGCGAGCGAATCACCGAGAACGGCATTGGAAACGGGATCTCCATCGTCATCATGATCGGCATCATCGCCTTCCTGCCCTCGGCTCTCTTCAACGAGTACGACCTCAGCGGCAACCTCTTTATCTTCCTGCTGGAGATCGGCGTCTGGGGGCTCGTGATGCTGGGCGTCGTGCTCGTCTCGCAGGGCATGCGCCGCATCCCGGTCCAGTATGCCAAGCGCGTCGTCGGACGCAAAGTCTACGGGGGGACCACGCAGTACCTGCCGCTTCGCGTCAATGCAGCGGGCGTCATGCCGATCATTTTTGCGCAGTCCATCATGTTCGTGCCGGCGACGGTGGCATCCTTCTT
>CAZXHQ010000630.1:0-2285 GCA_964640145.1 uncultured Rhodothermales bacterium
CCTATGCCGAGGAGAATCCCTGGCAGCATGAGTACCGCAGTTACGGCCGTACCGAGCACCCCTTCACCAGGGTGCAGATCACCGATGAGGGGATCGACCGGCTCATGGAGTATATCGACGTGATGCGGTCGCAGATCGGCTACGAGATCCCGCTGGGCGTGGACCACTGGGGGCACTTCGGCGTCAACGAGGCCATCAAGATCAACCGGGCGGCAGAGCCTTACAACCTGGCCTATTCGGAAGACATCATCCCCTGGTTTTATACCGACCAGCTTCGTGAGATCACCGTGGCGTCGACGACGCCCACGCAGACGGGCGAGGATATCTTCGGGCTCGAAGGCGGATTCAAGGAGCTCATCGACAAGCGAGCCGTCGATATCGTGCACCCGGATCCCAACACGGCCGGCGGAATCCTGGAGACGAAGCGGATCGGCGACTACGCCGCCGCTCACGGGATCGGCTTCATGCATCACCACGCTGCGGGTCCGGTATCGTTTCTCGGCTGCGTGCACAGCGCGGCGGCGACCGAATACTTCATGTGGCTGGAGCATCACGCCGTAGATAGCCCGGATTTCGAGAATCTCGTCACCGGAATCGAGAAGCCCATCGTCGAGGACGGGTACGTCAAGGTACCGGAAAACCCCGGCATCGGCGTCGAGCTGAACGACGAGGTGGTCGAACAGTACCTCATCGAAGGCGAAGAGCTGTTCGCCCCGACGCCGGAATGGGACGAGATCCGCTCCAATGACCGGCTGTGGAGCTGAGCTCCGCCCCCGTTCAGGGTGTGCCGGATTCCCGGACGCGCCGAGGCCGCCGCACCTAACATAACGCAAAGAGGGCCGCGCCCGGTAGAGCGCGGCCCTCTTCGTTGAAATACATCAACAGCCCACGTTACGCGGACGGCCGGTAGTATACGACTACCTCGCCGCCGCTGAGGACGTCGACTGCGACCACGTCCGTGACCGCAACCTCCGCGCCGGTAAGCACGCCCGTCACGACCTCATTCTCGTTGAGAACGTTTCCCCACTCAGCGATCTCGGCCTCGTTTTGGGCGAGGGCCTCGTTGAACGCCGCGGCATCGGCGTCGCCGACCAGGTCGTTTACGTTCACAACCTGGACGTCTTCGACCGCGAGGCCGTCGAGCGCCTGAAAGCCTTCGATTTCAGCGCCTGCGCCGTTAATCGCCGCGATCAAGGTTCCAAATGTCGCTTGTTCCGTTAATGCCGCTTGCTCGGTTGGTGTCGCTTGCTCGGCTGCCTGTTCCTGCTGTTCCTGCGCGAGCGCGTCACTGGGAACCGAAATCGCGATGATGCCGAAGGCCAAAAGCAGCCCGAAAATTGCGTTTCTAATCATCCTGGTATTTCCTTTCTACGTAGTTAGTACGATACCTATAGAACGTCTTCCGTTTAGAACGTCGTCGTTCTGAGACGGGCCAACCGTAAGGCCGGCCGTCGGTTTCGGCGCCGGAATTATCTTTCATGTCGGTCACATGTGTGACGGCCTCGTCGGCCCGCGGGAACGCGCGACCGTCGAGACGTTGCACCTTTATTCGCTCGCAGCGACCACCTTGCCACGTGGCCATGCCGGAGATCGAACACATTCAGCCCGTCGCGATGGTAGCAGGATTGGTGCTCCTGCTGCTCTGGGAACAGGCCCATCCTTTTTTCGACTATTTTCGCGGACGAGGCCGGGAACGCGGGCGGCACGTGCTGCGGAATCTCATCCTCGGCGGCCTCAACGCGCTGCTCGTCGCGGTCCTTTTCGCCGGCCTCTGGTATGCTGCGGCCGAATGGACGGCGAGCCGCGGCCTGGGCCTCTTCCACTGGTTGGAGTCGGAGACCGGCGTGCCGCTGTAGGTCCACGGTGCCGGCGTCGCGCTGCCTGCGCCGCTCGACCGCGCCCTGCGTGCGATCATCGTCACGCCTGCCATGCACAAGGTGCACCATTTGCGGTGGCGACCCAAGACGGACTCGAACTTTGCGTCCCTCTTCTCCTTCTGGGATCGAGTCGGCCGTTCGTTCAGACTCAAGGACGACTTGCGGGCGCTGCGGCTCGGCCTGGAGGAGTTCGACGATCCGGACGATCACACCGTCGCGGGCATGCTCCGTGCGCCGCTGCTGGATCGGGCGCGAGCGACGGGCGATGACTTGCCGAAAAAGGCGGTTTGAGGCAAAACCATGACGATGATCGACCGCAGGCCGCCGCGGTGCTCGTGGCCTGCCTCACTCGACTGCTCGCCTCGCGGGGCGGCGCCCTATTTCAGCGTCAGCAGGAAGGCGAGCAGA
>CAZXHQ010000631.1:0-2276 GCA_964640145.1 uncultured Rhodothermales bacterium
TCACGCTGAAACCGTATTCCGCGCCGAGCTCCTGTACTGCGGCCACGCCCGACTCGATGGAGTCGTGGCGAAACCCTTCGGTTTTTGAGAACACGAGCACCGAGAAATCCGGCGTCGCCGCGTCCCGTGCCTGCTGGAGACCGGAGCAGCCTGCCAGTACCGATGCCAGGAACACGGCGGCGGCGAGCCGGGGAATCGTGATCGGCGAGCCGATCGCCTGTTTGCCGGCGGAGAAGGGACGCCCCCACCCCGCACGCGACCACAGGCCCTGGACGGACGGCCGGAGCGCGCCGGCGTTCATAGTCGAGTGACGTACTGCAAGAAACATATCGGAATTATATCACGGTGTGCGTTGCGTGTTTGAGCGCCCGAGGTCTGGGTGCCGTATCATCAAAATAACGGTGCCAAAATAACGGTGCCGCATGGACGACGTGCTTCACCCTTCGGCTGCAAGTCGTGCCGCTACGACGGAGCGGCGAGTTCCCACCCGGGCCGATACTCTCGAAAGAGGTGTTCGTTGGCGTCCTCGTCGTTCGTAATGGTCATGCTCTCCACGTCCAGGTCCACCCGGCCGGCGACCAGGTTGCCGATAATGCCGAGGCACGTTGCCTCGGCCAGCGGCTGCACGTTCTCGAAGCTGCCGCGGGACTTGCGACCTTCCCTGACAGCGGTAATCCACTCATCGGTGCCGCCGAGTCGCCCCTCCTCGTCTTCCGGCTCCATGCGCCGGCGGATATCCACCTCAAGCTCGCGGCCTCCGGAGAATACGCGGGGATTCTGGCCCTGGTACCCGCCGAGTATGAACCCGTCGCTGCCTACGATCATCATTCCCTCCCGTCCGAGGCTCTCGCCTCGATCCAGCAGCTCCTGCGGGGTGTCGGGCCGCTGTCCGCCGTCGTAGAAGAACACTTCGATCGGCCCATGGCCGTCGCCGGCCGAGTGGAAAAATCGAATGGTCGAGCTGTGCGGATGGGCGACCTGCGTCCGCCTCGGTCCGCTGGTCTGATCGACGACCATCGCACCCGTCGTCGGCGACGCAATGACGCGCTCCGGCGTGGAGAGGCCGAGAATGCGGTAGAGCTTCCAGAGACTGTAGTTGCCCATGTCACCCAGACTTCCGCTTCCGAAGTCGATCCACCCGCGAAACAGCGCATGCGTGTAGGCCGGATGATACGGGCGATGCGGCACCGGTCCGAGCCATAGATCCCAGTCCATCCCCGGAGGGATGGGCGGACGCTCAATCGGATTGTGAAGCCACCCCTGCGGCCACATGGGCCGGAGCGACCAGTTGTGAACCGCTTTCAGGTCCCCGACGACTTCGGCCTCGATCAGGTCCTTGAGCTGATAGTAGGCCTCGTCGTTGATCCACGCCATGAGATGCGTGACGAGCTCGTCATGCCGGCGCGCCGCGTCGGCTGCCAGGCGCACCTCCGCAAACCGGTTCGAAAGGGTCTTGTGCGAAATGGCGTGCTTGCCGCCTTCCAGCGCAGCGATCGCAATCGCGGCATGCAGGTGCTCGGGCGTCATGATCAGGACCGCGTCGGCCTCGTCCTCCCGGTCGAGAAGGTCGCGGAAATCGACGTATCCTCGCACGCCCCTGTATGCGTTGGATCGTTTTTGCTGCGCATAGTAGCGCGTGACGAGCTCGATGCCGACCTCTCGTCCGGCAAGAATGCCGTCGACGCCGTCCGCCCAGTCTGGATCATTCAGGAACTCGCGAATGCTGTTGCGCAAGCCGTGCTCGCTCCAGTCGACGTAGTCGTCCGTGGCCGTATTGGGATCGCAGACCGACGTGATCTGAAGATCTTCGCGCGGCAGCCAGTCGCCCATCAGCATCTTGAGCGCCATCGTGCCGGAGCCGATCAGTCCCACGTTTAGCCTGTCGCTCGGTGCGACGTGCCACGGCCCGCCGAGCACGTGCCGGGGCACGATGGTGGCCGCCGATGCCGCCGCGGCAGTACCTAGAAACTCGCGACGGTTGAGCTCTTTCCGGTAAGTCATTGACTACAAATATGTTACGAGGAGGCGTCCCATGACGTTCATGGCGGCCGTCGCGATTCGGTGGCGGTACGTCATCGTTGCTGGTCGCCGCCCGGCGGCTGTGCGGTAGTTCGTAAGACAGCAGGCTCTAAAACCACCGGAGACGACGCCGGACATTGCCTAACCGGTGAGCGTCGCCACGGATGCGCCTGCGACCATAAGGGCGGCGCCGATGATCTGTACCAGACTTATCGGCTCCTCGGGTGACCCGAGCCATCCGAAATGCGACATGACCA
>CAZXHQ010000632.1:0-2267 GCA_964640145.1 uncultured Rhodothermales bacterium
ACAGCACTACGGCGTGAGCACCGCCTTGACGTATTCGCAGGCGTGCATGCGCTCGAACGCGTCTTCCCAGTCCTCCAGGGGCGCGATCGTGTCCGTGATCGGCTCGACGTCGAGCTGCCCCGACGCCAGCAGGCGAAGCACCCGCTCCCAGATCTCCCAGTAGTGCGAGAAACTTCCCTGGAGCGTGACGGCCTTCTGTACCAGCGGGTCGAGGCTCAAATCGAGCGGCCGTTTCCCCCATCCCACTTTGGTGATCTGCCCGCCCGGACGAACGGCTGCCATGGCCGCCGCGAGGCTCTTCGACACGCCGGCGGCATCGACGACCAGGTCGGCGCCCAGCCCGTCGCCGAGCGACCGGACGGCCTCGACGGCCTCGTCGGCCAGTACCGGCGTTAGGCCCATCCGTTCGGCCGCCTCGAAGCGGTGCACGTCCGACGCCAGGCCCGCCACGAGAACCTCTCCGGCGCCGGACAGCCTCGCCATGGCGGCGCACAGGAGACCGATGGGACCGGGGCCCAGCACGAGCACGTGATCGCCGGGATTCACCCGGGCCTGCACGCACGTGGCGTTGTAGGCCACCGAGCACGGCTCCGTAAGGGCGGCCCGTTCGAATGACAGGCCTTCGGGAAGACGATGCAGACACCGCTCCGGCACCCGCACGTACGGGGCCATCGCGCCGTCCACTCCGTATCCAAAGCCGAGCCGTGACGGATCCAGATTGTACCGGCCCTGCCGGGAAAGCGGCGAGTCGGGATCGATCACGGCGGCCGTCTCGCTCGTCACGCGGTCGCCCGCCTCGAAGGAGCGGACGCGGTCGCCCTTGCGCGCGATGACGCCGCTGAATTCGTGACCCAGCGTGCACGGATAATTGACGGGCCAGCTGTGCGAGCCCACCCATTGATGAACGTCGCTGCCGCAGACGCCGACGGCCCTCACCTCGAGCAGCACGTCCCGGTCGCCGATCTCGGGGACCGCCACGTCGCGGACCTCGACGCTCCTTGGGTCCGGGGCGTAGTTCACCACAGCCTGCATGCTCCGGGGGATGTCCTTCATGCGCCGGCCCCGACCATTACGTCTCCGTAGGCGTGCACGCGGCGGCAAATCTCGCGGAGGACGCCTTCCACGTCGCCTTCGGCCGCGCGGAACGCATGCGAATCGATGGCCAGCGGAGCACCGATCACCACGATCGGCGCGCCGTAGGTCGGCGCCTGGACGGCTTCCTCCGTGCTCAACCCACCTACGGCCTGCACCGGCACGTCGACGGCCGCTACGACCTCGCGCAGCCGGTCGAGAGGCGTTTCGAACGTCTGCCCCCGCTCCTTGCGAAGGGTGCGATAATCATAACCGATGTGATGGATGACGTAGTCGCAACCGGCATCTGCAATCAGACGCGCGCCCTCGACGGGATCCGGCATTCCCAGATTGTCGCCCATGACCTCGACGCCGAAGTCACCGCCGGCGCGAACCACGAGGTCGAGGGTCTCGCGTTCGGCCTGCCCCATCACGACGACGTGGCTCGCGCCGGCCTTTGCCATGACCTCGACCTCGAGCCATCCCCCATCCATCGTCTTCAGATCGACGACGATCGGATGATCGGGATACCGCTCCCTGAGGGCGCGGACGCCGTGCATGCCTTCGGCGATGACGAGCGGCGTGCCCACCTCGAGCCAGTCCACGCCGGCACGGACGGCCATGTCGGCAATGTCGACGGCCTCCTCGACCGTCGTCACGTCGAGAGAAATCTGTACGATCGGCTTCATGGTACGACCCGTCACGTTGAACCTGCTTCATCGATCCGCCTCACGTGCGTCGCCCAGAGGCCGGCCATACCGCCCTCGACGTGGAAACTAACTCGATCCCCCACGCTCGGATGCTCATCGTCGGCAAAATTGAGAAGCGACTTCCGGTCGAACGGAATGCGGTCCTCTTCCTTGTCCGGATTGATGTAGCCCGAGCCCTCCTTCGGGTAGTACGCTATGATGGTACCTCGTGTCATCCGTGTGGACGCTCCTTCACGCTGATACACTGAAGATACCGACCGGAACGCAAAAGAACGAGCTTTAGGGTGGGGGTTGAAGGTTGAAGGTTGAAGGTTCTTCCTGAATCGGACGCGAACGAGAAACTTTCAACCCAACCTTCAACCTTCAACCTTCAACCTTTAACCGTTAGTACAAAAACATCGGCTTGCCCATCACGTGGTGCACCTTCGGACGGTACGCATCCGCGTCATAGAGTTCGTCGACGTCGACCCGCTTCAGTCCGCTCGT
>CAZXHQ010000633.1:0-2240 GCA_964640145.1 uncultured Rhodothermales bacterium
GATGTCGAGCGCTTCGCTGATCCGTCCGATCGAGACGTAACTGTCGGTACCCAGACTCGCGAGATAAACCATGGCCCTCAGGCCGTACTCGCAGCTATTTGAAAGCATCATGGAGAGAAGGTGGTTTTGACGTGAAGTCGGCTTATCAACGAATCCAATGGTTCAAGGTTACGTTACCCTTAGCGCAATTAAGACAAGAAAGTCTTAAAAAGATCCAGGCGGCCAACGACGGCTTTTTTTCCGAGTATTTAAGACAAACAACTCCGTAATTAAACCAGAGTTCGGAGGCACCGACATGAAGCGCGATCAACGCACACTATCCACGTATCTATTATTCGGTCTTGGCGCATTCGCGCTCGTGGCGCTCATCGGCGCCGTCCGACTCGATCGACTCGCCTGGACGAAAGGCGAGTCGAACGGCGCGACGGCTGTAGAGACGACTGCCACCGAGGTTCCATTCGCGCCGCGCATTCGCGGGAACGTCGAGAAGGCGGTGCCGGGTGACGGCGTATCGTCCGTCCCGCTGCCGCCGCTGGAGGGAGAGGAGACGGCCGTCCTCACCTATGCACCGGAGACGCCACCCGTCATCCGTCGTAGGCACGCAAGCCGTGTGGTCGTCGAGATGGAGGTGCTCGAGCTGGTCAAAGAGTTAGCCGACGGCGTGCAGTACACGTTCTGGACGTTTGGCGGCGAGACGCCCGGCCCGATGATCCGCGTGCGCGAAGGCGACCTCGTCGAATTTCGCCTGAAGAACCATCCGGACAACAAGCTCCCGCACAACATCGATCTCCATGCCGTGACCGGCACGGGCGGAGGTGCGGAGGCCACGCTGATTATGCCGGGTAAGGAGGCCACGTTCGAATTCCGTGCGCTCAAGCCGGGACTCTACGTCTACCACTGCGCCACGGCACCGGTCGGTCTCCACATTGCCAACGGCATGTACGGGCTGATCCTCGTGCAGCCGAAGGAAGGACTGCCGGAAGTGGACCGTGAGTACTACGTGATGCAGAGCGAATTCTACACGATCGGCGGCTTCGGTGAGAAGGGCCTCCAGGAATTCGATCTCGAGAGCGCACTCAGCGAAGATCCGGCCTACGTCGTGTTCAACGGCGGGGTGAATGCCCTCACGGGCACGGGTGCGCTGGAAGCGGCCGTCGGGGAGAAAGTGCGGCTCTTCATGGGCAACGGCGGTCCGAATCTGGCCTCCTCGTTCCACGTGATCGGTGAGATCTTCGACGAGGTCTACTCGGAAGGCGGTTCGCTTGCGAATCAGCGAAACGTTCAGACGACAACGATCCCGCCGGGCGGTGCCACGATCGTGGACTTCGAGGTCGACGTCCCGGGCAAGTACACGCTCGTCGATCATGCGATCTTCCGCGCCTTCAACAAAGGAACGGTCGGCATCCTCAATGTCGTGGGCTCCGAGAACGAGGCCATCTATACGGGCCAGCTCGAAGTCGCGCCGTACGCGCCGGCCGGACACGGCCAGCACGCGAACTAAGCCCGCGGATAGCGATGGGTCACGGCCGGCACGCGAACTGAGCCCGCGGACGGCGATGGGACACGCTTTCGCTTCCTTCGGATTACGAAATCGAACGATGACGACCTCTCTCTTCAAATGGGTGCCGGGGCTGAGCCTCTGCGTTTGTGCGGCGGTACTGGCCATAGCGGCAGCAAGTAGTTCGCCGGAGCAGCAGGCTCGCTCCGATGCACCCCAAGGGATGGCCTACGTGGCGGGCGGCGTCTACGAGCCGCTCTACGCGGATCGGGAAGGTGAGGGAGTTGAGGAGGTCGCGCCGTTCTACCTCGGACGCCATCCGGTCACGAATGCCGAGTTCCTCGCCTTCCTGGAAGACGAGCCGAGCTGGCGTCGATCACAGGTGCCGAGCGTCTTCGCGGAGGACGGATACCTCAATCAATGGCGAGGCGATCTGGATTTCGGTCCGGACTCTCTCGCGGACCGCCCGGTCGTGAACGTGTCCTGGTTTGCGGCGCGCGCCTACGCTGAATGGCGCGGCATGCGCCTGCCGACGACAGCAGAATGGGAGCTGGCCGCGTCGGCTCCGCCGGCCGGGGGAGAGGGCCAAGCCGGCCCGTGGTACAGTCGGCCCGCGTCGGATCCGCTTCCGGCCGTGGGGACGACCGGCTGCAATTCCTGGGGCGTATGCGACCTGAACGGACTCGTCTGGGAATGGGTCGAGGACTTTAACTCGGCGCTCGTGACGGGCGAGTCGCGCAAC
>CAZXHQ010000634.1:0-2234 GCA_964640145.1 uncultured Rhodothermales bacterium
CCGCGCGAAGAAGCGATTCGCCGCACCTCTTCGGCCAGATAGCGCTTGAGGGCTTTTTCGAGGGTTCTGGTGGGGATGGGGCTTCCGTTGGCGAGGTGGTCGAGCGGCTCCCCGGCGGCGAACGCGCGGGCGATGGCGCGCAGCGCCGTCGACGGCTCGGCCGCCCGCCTAATGAGGCCCTCCGAGAGGGCGAGCTCGACGGGGTCGTCGAACTCGACAGGGCCGTCCATGCCGGCCGCAACCAGCTCGTAGGCCACGCGAAATAGATCGCGCAGGTTGCCGGGAAGGCGGTGCGAACGCAGCCGGACGACGATCCGCTCATGGTCCGCTTCGGTCACCCGCATCCGGGACGGCGCCACGCGCGCCCGCTGAAGCGACTGCTGGTAGACGTGGCGCCAGATCCACGGCAGATCCTCCCGGAGCTCGCGGAGCGCGGGCATTTCGAGGACGAGCACGCTGATGCGGTCGAGGAAGTCGGGATCGAGCCGGCTGCTGAGCTCCTTCCATGGAAGATTCGTCGCCGTGATGAGCCGAAAGTCGCTGTGTTCGGCCGCGCGGGCGCCGACCCGCGTGAAGCGCTTCTCCTCGAGAGCGCGGAGGAGCATCCGCTGAAGGTCCTTCGAGATGTCGCCGATTTCATCCAGAAACAGCGTGTCGCCGTCGGCCGCGTGGAGCAGCCCCTCCGTGTCCTTCCGCGCATCGGTAAAGGCGCCCTTGACGTAGCCGAACAGCTCCGCGCGCATCGTATCCGGACTGTACTGGCTGCACGGCACCGACGGCCAGGATCCGTCCATCTTCTCGTTGCGGAACGGGCTGTTCGAACGGATCCAGGAAGCGAGCGTCGTCTTGCCCGTACCCCGCTCGCCGAGAATCAGCACTGGAACGTTCAGCCGCGCATACCGGCCCGCATCCGCGTAGAGCTTCTTGAGGCGCTCTGACTGGAAATTCTTTGGATCCAGCAGCACCATCTCCTCCGGCGCCGACACCTTTTCGGGCCGCGCATGTTGAAAGGCCTTATAAAAGGTGGGGATGTCCAGGCTGACGGGCACCACGGCCGGGCGGCCGCCGCGATACGCTCGCCGCAGGCTCTTGACGACGGTGAAAGGCTCGCGGAGCAGGCCCATCTCGCCCATCAAGACCCAGACGGTCTGCATGGGCGGAGTGCCCGGGCTGATGTGCACGAGCAGATGCTCCTCCGGGCGCTCCTCTGCGATCTTGCCGACCTCTTCGCACAAGAAGTCGAAGATGGCGCGGTGATCGGTAGGATCTTCGCCGGCCCACGGGATCAGGTCCACGTCGATCCGCCCCTGCGAGAGCCGCTCGATTTCCTTGCGCGTCGCATCGGCCGCCGCAAAGTCCTCATGAGGGCGCGGGCCGCTGCTCGGCCTGCGGTAGAACAGGACCACGCCCCGCACCTGCCGGCGGTACGGCGATTCGGGATCGAACAGCAGCGTCAGCGTCGGGCCGGGATCCTGCGGCTCGCCGTCGCGAGAGACGTTGTATGGATCGGAGCGCAGGTCGGCCCAGGAAAGCAGTACGTGATTTTCCATCGCGTGGTCGTCGGTTGCTGTAGATTCGATGTACGCACGTATCCGCGCGCAGGCGTCAACGCTGGGCCACCATCCGGTCCCACTCCAGGCGCGCCGCCCGAACGTCGAAGGGGAGTTCCCGGCCGCGGAGGCGTCGACGCGCCGACTCGGCCTCCCTCCGATCCAGGAAATGGCCCACGCCGACGAGATATTCCACGTCCTCGCCGAGCATCATCGCGAGCACGCCGGCGCGAAAACCCATGCCGCGATACTGTTCGACCAGCCAGCGGGCGCCGCGGCTGCTGCGGAGCCGTCCCACTTCGATCGTCCATCCGCGCACGCCGCCGACGAGCGCACCGCCGCCGTAGAGCGGGTGGAAGTCCGGAGGGTCGGCAGGCGCATCCGGCGTCGGCATGGGCTTCGAGGACAGGACCTTCGGCGGACCGGCCACAAGGGGCTCGGACAGCTCCTCTCCACGTTCATCCGCCTCGCCGTCGGCCGTATCAGACGCCTCCGAGAAAACCGATCCCATCCACCCGGAAACATCCGAGGCCGCCTGCGCCATCTGCGTCCAGGTCGAGCGTACGTCGAGCTGCCTGACGTCGAGCGGTCCCCAGAGGCTCGCCATCACCAGCACGGCCATGGCCGCCCACGCGGCCGCCCGTTTCAGACGCCGCATCGGCGCGAAACGCCGGCGGTCGAGAC
>CAZXHQ010000635.1:0-2224 GCA_964640145.1 uncultured Rhodothermales bacterium
CAGCATGCGCCTCGACGGCGCCCTGGAGTTCCTCCACGAGCACCTGGGATGGCCGCCACCGGACGAGTCGCCCTGACGTTGTCGCCTCGGCCGAGAGGTCGAGCCCGCCGTGCGCGCGCCGCCAGACACATCGGGGCCGAGTCTGCAGCCAACTGTGTTGTGGCGACCGGTATGAACGTCTACCTCATCGCCGGGAAAGGGTACTGGTCGATCACTTGACTCGAGTAGTTTCAGAAATGTGCGGATCCTTTCTCCGTCCGGCTGCGCACCGCACTTAATGAGATTACTGTCGAGCAGGAATCCACTCATCATTTGCCGCCGCCGGGCAACGGCCGATCCGTCCGGATTTTGCGCTGCCACCGGCTCGCATCATCGATACCCTTCAATCCACCGGCATCTGGGCGGGCGTTCAACGCATCGGCCATCCGAGCGCCACGTCGTCCGTCGCCATCCTCTTCTCCGAGGATGGTGCCATGAACTTTAACGGGGCGATCCGCGCACAACTGGCCCCGCATTCCGAGAGCAGATTTTTAAAGCGCCGAATGCTCCGACGCGCAGCCCCTACTCCACATCCACAACCCGCGGATAGCCCTTGAACACCTCCCGCACATGCCAGTCGATGTACTGCCGGTCGATCGCGTATTCGACGCGCTGGGGGCGGCGGATCTCCCGGCCGTGGAACGACAGCAGCCACTCGCTAACGCCTCTGGAGCCGTTGACGCGTTCCGACACGATCACGCGCCGGTCTGCGGAGAGGCGGTAGGCGCCGAGATCGAGCATCTTGTGGTGCATGGTGCAGAGGGCGAGGCCGTTGGAGACCACGTCCGGACCGTCGGCCTGGCGCCATTTGACGTGGGCGGCTTCCAGACAGATGGTCTGGCGGTCGATGCGGACGTCGAAGCCGCACACCGCGCACCGGAACTCGTAGGCGCGGAGCACCCTGACCCGAAAAGCCGGATCCCGGTCGGCCTTTTTCGCGGCCCGCTGCCCGAGCCCGACTGCCGAGAGGATGTCCTCGTGGATGGAATCCGGGAAATGGGCCGTCAGGATGTCGTCGGCCACGTCGGCGAGCAGGACCGGATCGCGGCGCAGGACTTCGTATAGATCCGCTTTAAATCCGCCGCGGACGTCGTGCTTCAGCAGCTCGCTCTTTTTCGCGTCCGTATTGCCCTTGCGCGTCTCGAGCCGGTCCGCATCTGTCACCGTCCAGATCCCGTCGTTTTGGAGCCGCCAGAACGGGTATTCGGGGTGATGGCTCTTCCGAGGCGGCCCGAACTCGCGGAGGAGCTGCTCGAGTTCCTCGTCGACCTCCGCATAGGGAATCAGCCGCTCGCCGCGGCCACACCGCGCGACGGCCATCAGGAGGAGAAGCGGCTTGTGCGGCGCACGCTGGCCGCCGCTCTTCCAGACGGCGATGTCGCGGATCCGGCGTCTGATTTCTTCTGGCGTCATCGGGCGCGTCGTCGTACGGACCATCCGGCGCGGTCCGGATGGAGAGCGGAATATTCAGCTGGGCGCGGCTTGAAGATTCCCTTCGGCGAGACGAGCCGGAACCGCTCGCCTCGAAACGGGAAACCCCGACCGAGCGTGCTCCACGAAAAGTTGTCGCCATGGAGCTCGGTCTGCCCTCGGAGCCATTCGAAGGCGGTTCGCCTTGTATTGTCCGGAAAAGGATCCAGCCAGCGTTCGCGTTCCTATAAGCGGAGCTGACGACGCACCAGTTCGAGAATTTCTTCCTGAAACGGAGATCTGTCACTCGCCGACGATTTTTAGGGCTTTCTTAACGACGGAATCCGAGAGGTACATTCCTACATCGATGAGGCGTTCGATGACAGGCTGCGCCTCTCGAATATGGCCCTTACGTTTTGCGAACAGTACAATCCCGAGCGTGCCTCGTATGGGGATTTCCAACGAGGCGGCGCATCGTCGGCCAGCCAAATCGTCGATGATGGCTTCCATCCCCGAGACCTCATGCGCGAGCGCAAGAACGGCCGATTCGCCCGGCCCGAGATCCCACGACCCGATGTCGGTCGGAATCGCTGGTGCGAGGACGACGCGAAGCCAGTCGGTCTCCTCCAATGCCTTCGCGGTGATGTCATGGGCACCGCGCCGCCCTATTTCGGCAGCAACCGGATCGGGAACCAGAATTTCTTCGCTGATCAGTTGGAGAAGAGTGAGATAGCCGCCTTTTGAAAGGAAAATGAGCGGCGAGGCATTGATAACG
>CAZXHQ010000636.1:0-2219 GCA_964640145.1 uncultured Rhodothermales bacterium
ATGCCGGGCAGCGTCTTGCCTTCCAGAAACTCGAGCATCGCGCCCCCGCCGGTGGAGACGTGGCTGACGCGTGATTCATAGCCTGCCTGCGTGATGGCCGCGACCGAATCGCCGCCGCCGACGACGGTCAGGGCGCCGTGGTCGGTCGCTTCGGCGAGCGCCTCCGCCATGGCGAACGTGCCTTTGGCAAAGTTCGGCATCTCGAAGACGCCCATGGGGCCGTTCCATACGGCCGTCTTCGCGGAGACGACGATCTCCCGATAGTCTTCGACCGTCTTGCCTCCGATGTCGAGGCCCATCTCTCCCGGCAGGATGGAATCGTCGACCGTGCGGTGCTCGGCTTCGTTGTCGAATGCCCTGGCGGCTACGTGGTCGATGGGCAGCTTGATCTTGCCGCCGGCGCGCTCGTACAGCTCTGCCGCGATCTCGAGCTTGTCCTCTTCCACCCGGGAATCTCCGACCTCATGGCCGAGAGCCTTGAGGAACGTGTAGCTCATGGCTCCGCCGACGAGCAGCGAATCGACTCTACCGAGCAGGTTCTCGATGACGCCGATCTTGTCGGACACCTTCGCACCACCGAGGACGGCGACGTACGGATGCTCCGGGTCTTCGATGAGTTTGGAGAGGACCTCGATTTCCTTCTTCAGGAGGAGGCCCAGGGCCGCGTGCTTCACCTTCCGGGCGACGCCGTCGGTGGAGGCATGCGCGCGGTGGGCCGAGCCGAAGGCGTCGTTCACGTAGACGTCCGCCAGTGATGCCAGCTCGGAGGCGAACTCGGGCGCGTTCATTTTCTCGCCGGGATGGAAGCGCGTGTTTTCCAGCAGGATCACGCCGCCGACCGGCAGCTCCGCAATGGCCTCGCGCACGGCGGCGCCGGTCGTATTGCTGACGAAGCGGACGCGCTCGGAGAGCAGGTCCTGCAGCCGCTCGGCTACGGGCGCCAGCGAAAGAGCCGGATCCGGTTCGCCCTTGGGACGGCCGAGGTGGCTGATCAGAATTGCCTTCCCCTCTCGTTCCAGGATGTATTGAATCGTCGGAATGGCGGCCCGAATGCGCGTGTCGTCCCCGACGACGCCGTCGTGGAGCGGTACGTTGAAGTCTACACGCACGAGCACGCGCTTGCCGCGCACGTCGAGGTCCTCGAGAGTCAGCTTGCTCATCTACTTACTCAGGCCGGCTGCATCTCGACGAGCTTCTGAACGAGCTCTGCCGTACGGCAGGCATAGCCCCACTCGTTGTCGTACCAGCCGACCACCTTCACGGTGGTGCCGTTGGCCATCGTCGACGGCGCATCGAAGATGCAGGAGTGCTCGTTGTGAATGATGTCTACGGACACGAGCAGCTCGTCGCTATATTCGACCACGCCTGTCAGGCGGTCGCCGGCGGCTTCACGGAATGCGGCGTTGACCTCCTCGGCCGTCACCTCGGTTTCGAGCTCGGCGGTAAGGTCGGTGATCGAGCCGGAGGGCGTCGGAACCCGGAGCGCCATGCCGTCCAGCTTGCCTTGAAGATGCGGCAGGACGAGACCGACCGCTTTCGCAGCCCCCGTCGTCGTCGGCACGATCGAGACGGCGGCAGCCCGGGCGCGGCGCAGATCGCTGTGCGGGCCGTCGACGATCTGCTGATCGGCCGTGTAGGCATGGATCGTCGTCATAAATCCGCGCTTTACGCCGTACCGGTCGTCGAGAATCTTTACCATCAACGCCAGGCAGTTCGTCGTGCAGCTGGCGTTCGAGACGATCTTTTCGTCGCCGGTCAGGTCGGCGTCGTTGACGCCGATCACTACGGTAGCGTCGACGTCGCCCCGTGCCGGCGCGGAAATTACGACTTTCCTGGCGCCGGCTTCCAGGTGCTGTCCGGCCTTTTCGGCCGTACGGAAGATGCCCGTCGATTCGACCACGACGTCCGTGTCGAGGTCGCCCCACGGCAACCTGGAGGGGTCACGCTCCGAAAACACGCGGAACGCGTCGCCGTTCACGACGAGCGTATTGTTCTCCACGCGCACTTCGCCCGGAAAGCGGCCGTGCACGGAATCGTACTTGAGAAGATGGGCGAGCGTGGCGGCGTCGGTAAGGTCGTTGACGCCGACAATGTCGAAACCTTCGAGATTGCGTTCGAGAATAGACCGGAAAACGAGCCGTCCTATGCGTCCGAAACCGTTGATTCCGAGCTTGATTGCCATAAGACAATCCTCCTTAGTTTGGGTGACGTTCGACGAA
>CAZXHQ010000637.1:0-2205 GCA_964640145.1 uncultured Rhodothermales bacterium
AAGGATTCGACGATTATGTCAGCAAACCCTTCTCGAAGCAGCGGCTTCTGGAGGCCCTGGAGAGGGTTCTGGAAGGATAGACCTGGAATCCCCCGAGCGCATTCGACGCAAGGGTCCTTCGCTCCTGCCGGCGCGGTGGAAGGCTGGAACAATGCGCCCGGGACGCGACTTAGTGCACCTCACGAGCGCGAGCGGTCAGCGCTGCAAGCTGCTTCCTCTATCGGTGAGTCTATGCGGGGTCTCGAATCGTTTGCCCGGAGGGCTCGCGAACTCGAGCAGATGGACGATCTTTCGATCCGGGACGGCCGGATCGAGCGGGCTTTGCGGGAGCTTCGGTACGTAAACCGCTATCTCGGCGGATACCGCGCCATGCGGAAGAGCCTCCGTCCGTATCTCAAGTCGTGGGAGGGAGGCACACTTCGATTCCTGGATCTGGGGGCGGGCCTGGGCGATTATGCCGTGGAGTTCATTCGACTCGGCCGCCGATACGACGTCCCCGTTCACGTGACGGCACTCGATGCGAACCCGGAGGCCGCCCGGTGTGCGCAGACCTATCTCGATGGGCATCTTCGCCCGGACGAACGGGCTCGGGTGCGCGTGATCGTGGGTGACGCGCTGAATGCGCCCGGGCCGGCCGGCTCCTATCACGTGGTCACGGCCTCTCTCTTCCTGCACCATTTCGACGACGCCGCCGCCGTCTCGCTCGTGCGTGCCATGGACCTCATGGCTTCGTCGGGGATCGTCGTAAACGATCTACATCGCCACGTTCTCGCCTTTGCCGGAATTCGTGCCTTGTCGGCCTTCTTCCCGGTGTCCCCGATGTTCAAGCACGACGGCCCGCTGTCCGTCCGGCGTGCCTTCAAGCCCGCGGAGCTTGCCGACATCGCCCGCCGCGCGGACCTCCGAGATGCCCGCATCCGACGGCACTGGGCCTTCCGCCTTACGCTCTCTACGCTGCCGGAGCCGGAAGGCGAGGGAGGATGAGCCGCGCGGATTATCACGTCGTTATCGTCGGTGCTGGACCGGCCGGGTCGGCGGCTGCCATTCAGCTCGTCGGCCGGGGATACCGGGTTTTACTGCTCGAGAAGTCCGTCTTCCCGCGCGAGAAGCTGTGCGGCGAGTTTCTCTCCACGGAGGTGGCCGCGATCTGCCGGCGGCTTCGGGTGCTGGAGGCCATGAAGAGGGCGGGCGCACGCCCCGTTCGATTCCTGGAGCTGACGGACGACTCGGGTGGCGCGTTTCGCGATGAATTGCCCGGCACGGCGCTTTCGATGAGCCGCATGGTTTTCGATCATCTGCTCTTTCAGCGTGCCGCGGAGGCCGGCGCCGACGCCGCGGACGGCGAAGAAGTGCGGTCCATCGACGGGACTTTGGGAGGCGGTTTTACCGTGCAAACCGAACGCCGAACGATAACCGCTGGGGTTGCCGTGGGAGCCTACGGCCGACGAACCCTTCTTGATCGGCGTCTCGGACGCAGGTTTCTGCAAGATCGTTCGGCCTTCATCGGTTTCAAGGCCCGGTTCGAGGGGCGTCCGCGCGAGGCCACCATCGAGCTCCATGCGTTTCCGGGCGGTTACTGCGGCCTGCTCCAGGACGAGGACGCCGCCACCAACGTCTGCTGGATGGCACGGGCTGACCGCCTCCGGGAAGCCGGAGGATCGGCCGAGGAGATGATCGAGTACCAGCTTTGCGGCAATCCACGGTTGCGCCGGCGATTCGAGGAACTCTCACGCACGGGCGACTTCTTGGCCGTGGGGCAGCTTTCGTTTCGCGCCAAGGGGTTGTTCGCCGGAGACGTCTGCATGATCGGCGATGCGGCCGGCATGATTGCACCGTTGTGCGGTGACGGAATGGGAATGGCGCTGCGGACGTCCGAACTCGCCGCGCCCCTGATCGGGTGCTATCTCGAGGGTGACCTCTCCGCGGCCGCCTTCCGGGCACGCTACAGCGCCGCCTGGCGGCGCGAGTTTGCGACCCGCATGCGACTCGGCCGCTGGCTCAACGCCGTGCTCACCCGGCCTGTGGCCGGCCGGTTGGCAGTTCGGGCCGCGCGCCTGGCGCCCGCCGCAGCGCGAGCTGCCATCGCAGCCACGAGAGGCTAAGCGGAGGATTCGAAGGCTGAAGGTTGAAGGTTGAAGGTTGAAGGTTGAAGGTTTCTGCTCATGATCGATATGGGCATCTCGAAAGAACCGTCAACCTTCAACG
>CAZXHQ010000638.1:0-2192 GCA_964640145.1 uncultured Rhodothermales bacterium
ACGATGGTGATCGATCTCACCGGGCTGGAGATCGCCAACGCGTCGCTCCTCGACGAAGCCACGGCGGCTGCGGAGGCCATGATGATGCTCAACCGCGTCACCGGGCGCCGGGATGCGCACGTCTTCTTCATCTCTGAAGCGTGTCACCCGCAGACCATCGAGGTGGTCCGGACCCGCGCCCGCCCCATCGGCGTGGACGTCGCGGTGGGAGATCACCGCACGTTCGAGTTCGACGAGGACGTCTTCGGTGCGCTCGTGCAATATCCGTCGACGGACGGGGCCGTCTACGACTATTCGTCCTTCTGCCGGAAGGCCCACCAGGCCGACGCATACGTGGTCGTGGCGGCGGACCTGCTGAGCCTGGCCCTCCTGACGCCGCCCGGGGAGTTCGGCGCCGACGTGGCCGTGGGCAGCACGCAGCGGTTCGGGGTTCCGCTCGGCTACGGCGGGCCCCACGCTGCCTACTTCGCCACGCGTGACGAGTTCAAGCGGCAGGTACCCGGACGCATCATCGGGGTCACCGTCGACGCAAACGGCGATCGCGCCCTGCGCATGGCCTTGCAGACGCGTGAGCAGCACATCCGCCGGGCGAAGGCGACGTCCAACATCTGCACCGCACAGGTGCTCCTGGCGATCATGGCGGGCATGTACGCCGTATACCATGGGCCCGGCGGCCTGCACGCCATTGCGGAGCGTGTCCATAACCTGACAAAGCTTCTCGCCCGCGGTCTCGAGCAGCTCGGATACGGCCTCCGACACGAGGAGTTTTTCGACACGCTGCGCGTGGATCCCGGCAAGCTGGACGCCGAGGAGATCGTTCGCCTCGCCGAGCGCAACCGCGTCAACCTCCGCCGCTACGACGACGGCTCGATCGGGATCGCGCTCGATGAGACGGTCTCGGCCGACGACCTTAACACGCTCTTCAAGATCTTTGTGGGCAGCAGTAACGGCGTTTCCGCCGAGTCGCTCGCCGGCGATGCAGACGCCGGCTATTCGGGGCCGCTCACGCGGACCTCGCCCTACCTCGAGCACCCCGTCTTCAACCGCTATCACTCCGAAACGGAGATGATGCGCTATCTGCAGGGCCTCGCCGCGAAGGATCTCTCCCTGACGACGAGCATGATTCCACTAGGGTCATGCACCATGAAGCTCAACGCGGCCGCCGAGCTCCTGCCGATTACGCTGCCCGGTTTTAGCGGTGTTCATCCCTGCGCGCCGCGCGAGCAGGCCGCCGGATACCACGAACTGATCGACGAGCTGGACCGCTGGCTGAGCGAGATCACCGGCTTCGCACGAACCTCCTTCCAGCCTAACTCCGGCGCGTCGGGAGAGTACGCCGGTTTGCTGACCATCAAGGCCTACCATGAAGCCCATGGCCGGCCGGACCGCGACGTCTGCCTGATCCCGGAGTCGGCGCATGGCACGAATCCGGCGACCGCCACGATGGTGGGCATGGAGGTCGTAGTCGTAAAGACCGACGAACAGGGCAATGTGGATCTCGACGACCTTCGCGCCAAGGCCGAACGCCATGCCAACCGGCTGGCCGCGCTCATGATCACCTATCCGTCGACGCTCGGCGTCTTCGAGAAGGACGTCCGCGAACTCAATCGCATCGTGCACGAACACGGCGGACAGGTTTATCTCGACGGGGCCAACATGAACGCGCAGGTGGGTCTGTGCCGCCCCGGCGACTACGGGGCGGATGTCTGCCACCTGAACCTGCATAAGACGTTCTGCATTCCGCATGGCGGGGGCGGACCGGGAATGGGCCCCATTTGCGTCGCCGAACACCTCGTCCCGTTTCTACCCGGCCACCCGTTCGAGGAGCGCCAGGGAGATCGGGCGATCGGTCCCGTCTCGGCCGCACCCTACGGCAGCGCCAACATCCTGGTCATCTCCTGGGCCTACATTGCCATGATGGGCGCCCGGGGGCTCGAGAACGCCACCCGGCTGGCGATTCTCAACGCGAATTACATGATGGCGCGGCTCGAAGAAAGCTATCCGATCCTGTACAAGGGCGCATGGGGGCGATGCGCACACGAGTTCCTGCTCGATCTGCGTCCCTTCAAAAAAGATACGGGCATTTCGGAGCTGGACGTGGCCAAGCGCTTGATGGATTACGGATACCACGCGCCGACCGTATCCTTCCCCGTCGTCGGGACCATGATGATCGAACCCACCGAGAGCGAGGC
>CAZXHQ010000639.1:0-2179 GCA_964640145.1 uncultured Rhodothermales bacterium
ATGGAGAAAACCCTTTCCGACATCCGGCGAATGTGGCGTCACGTCTTTTGGGCTGACGGGGATCTACTGAAGGCCGTATCGGTCAGCGACAGCATTCCCGACGACGCAATTCGAGAATTCGCGCACATCATCGGCACCGAGGAGGTCTGGCTCGCGCGGCTCGAAGGTCGTCCCCCTCGTCTGGCCGTATGGCCGTCCGATCCGGACGGAGACCTTCGAACGCATCTGCACGCGGTCGTGCGGCAGACGCACGGACGTTGGGAATCGTACCTGTCGAGGCTTCAGGATTCGGTCTTCGATAAGGCGATCACGTACACGAACAGTGCAGGTCGCACGTTCGAGAATACCGTCCGAGATATACTTCTCCACGTCGTGCTGCACGGTCAGTATCACCGCGGCAAGGTCAACCTGATGCTGCGGCAAGCGGGATCGGAGCCGGCCCCGGTCGATTATATCGCGCTCGTCCGAGGAGCTCCTGCGGCCACAGAAGCAGACGCACGTCGCCGTACGAGCTAACGCATCTCCTGCCTGAGGCGCGACGGAGCGTCGAATGCCGAGCTGTCGATGAAAGCGGTGGTGCCCTGACCTCCTTTGATGCGTACGAGGAGGCCCTCGTCAGCATTGCCGTAGAGGATGATCTGGTCGTTTCCGCCGATCCCGTCGAGCCATATCTCGTCCGTTTCCTCGCGGCGAAAGGTGCGACCGGAAAGCTCGCGCAGGTTTTCCCCTTCGCGCGTGAGGAGGACCACCCGGGTTTCGCCGGCAGAAAGGCGGATGATCTCGAACCGCTCGTCGACGTCAGAGCCAGCGATTTCCACGGTCTCGGCTAGCAAGTCGTAATATCGGCCGCCCACCGACGGCAGGCTGTCTCGCCTTGATTTGAGGTTCCGGGCCGTCATTTCACCGATGAGCTCGAACACGGCCTCCGGCCAGGTGCGGACGGCTCGATCGATGACGTCGTCCGTCAGCGCAAGCCTGAGGCTATCGGCAAGCTCGATCCAGTCCTCCCGCGCAAGGCCCGGCGTAAGCCGGCGGTCGAGCGTGAATCCCTGCCAGTTCAAGGCGAGCAGATCCGGGATGTCGGCGTCGAAATCGACCAGTCTGCGCAACGTCATTTTGCCGGACCGCCGGCCTATCCGGTTGAAGAAGCCATCGAACTTCACGAATGCGAAGTCGCGGTCCGTCGGGACGGCCACGTAGCGTCTTCCACGTTCCGTATCGAACTCGGACCACCGCCACTGACCCGCGTGTCGATCCCTGTCGCCAATCAGCATGTCGAACAGCCGCGCTCGCGCGTATGCACGCTCGTCGACGCGAACCTCGCTGTTTTCGCGGAGCTTCTCGAACAGCTTCTCCGTACCGACGACGTTCTTCGCAAAACCGAACCGCGCCGCATCTGACTGATCCTCGTCGGGCTTGCGCTCGAATTGTGCGAGCATTCCTGCATATTCGTCGCGAAAAGGGCCGAGTCGCGGGCTGTCCGGGATGACGACCAGCGTAGGATGCGTATGCAAAACGCCGGCTGCTCTTGCGAGCGGCGGCACGATCAGGGCCCCGAGCGGGTTGAGCGAGGAGTTCTGGTCCTGCGCGAGGGTGCCGACGAACGTTCCGCGCAGCCTTTCAGGCATCGAGCGCTGCGCCGACTTCTTGACGGAACGCAGATCGTAGATGTGGCCGTCGCCGCCGCGGAGTCGGAGCGAGATCGTCTGATTACCGCCGCCTCGCTCGAGCGGGATAAGACCGCCTGCAGTTTCGTCGAGATCGATGATCGGCACCTCCAGGGGCGTCGTCCACACGTCCCGGTAGTAGTCTCCGAAGAGCCACCTCTTCAACGGGCCCGCCCCAAACTCCGGGTCCGGCACGACCGTCGTCTTCCCGCTGCTCACGAAATCGTAGGGTTCCGCCGTGCCGGCCAGGGCAGGGCGGCTGCCCTTCCAGTCTGCCGGCGCGGGTTTCGTCGCGGCGGGAGCATGGGACTCTACCGCGCCGACGGCGGCTACGGCTGCACACCCGGAGATGACGAGCAGGACGGCGAGATGCTTCATCGGCGTAGTCGACTACAACCGGAAGGAAGCCACGTGCTGGCGGTGTCCCTCAAAAGGCCTCCGTCAAACAACGTAGGACCGGACAGCGCCTTCGTTCTTGCGCGAGAGCAACAAAGCAGTTACGATCGCGCTCC
>CAZXHQ010000640.1:0-2178 GCA_964640145.1 uncultured Rhodothermales bacterium
GTCTCGGTCCTCGTCTCGGCGGGCTGCGCCTCGGCCTGCGCCGCCCCCTTCGGCTTCGACCGGCGCCGTCGTCCCTTACCGCTTCCGCGGCGGGTCCGCTTGCCGCCTCCGCCCGAGGTATCCGGCTGCACGTCGTTGTAGTCGACGAGCTCGATCATGGCGAGTGGGGCGCCGTCGCCGGCGCGGCGGCCGAGTTTGATCACGCGCGTATAGCCTCCGGGCCGGTCACCGACCTGTTCGGAGACGTCCGTGAACAGCGTCGAGACTGCCGCCTTGTCCTGCAGATGCCGAAACACCTGGCGGCGGTTGTGCTGGGAGTCTTCTTTTGCCCGGGTGATGAGCGGCTCGACGTAGGTGCGCAGCGCCTTCGCCTTGGCGACCGTAGTGGTTATTCGCTTGTGAGCAATCAGCGAGTTGCTGAGTGCCGCGAGCGTAGCCTTGCGATGGGTCGCCGTACGGCCGAGCTTGTGTCGCTTGCGTTGGTGTCTCATAGTATCAGTTGACGGTTGACTGTTGACTGTTGACAGGTCTTTCGGGGTACTGGCACAGCGTCAGAGCGAGAACCGTCTACCGTCAGCGGCCACCTGATTCAGGCCTCTTCCATATACTTGTCCACTTCCATACCGAAATGCAGGCCGCGCTCCTCGAGGACCTGAATCAGTTCCTGCAGCGACTTGCGGCCGAAGTTGCGGAACTTCAGCATTTCCGACTCCTCACGGCGCACCAGGTCGCCGATGTTCTTGATGTTCGCCGCCTTCAGGCAGTTGTGAGCCCGCACGGACAGGTCGAGCTCGTCGACGGGCTGCGAGAGCAGCTCGCGGATACGCTGGACCTCTGCGTCGACCTCCTTCTCCTCTTCGGTAGGCTGGGGCTCGCCCTCCATCGAGATGAACAGATTGACGTGGTCGCGCAGGATCGAGGCGGCCTGTGCCAGCGCGTCTTCCGCGGTGACCGAGCCGTCCGTGTCGATATCCATCGACAGCTTCTCGTAATCAATCTTCTGCCCGACGCGGGTCGGCTTGACCGAATACTTGACGTTCTTGATCGGCGTAAAGATCGCATCGATCGCGATGACGCCGATCGGATCGTCGGCCCGTTTGTTCTCGTCGGCGGGAACGTAGCCGCGGCCGCGCTCGACGCGGAGCTCGATGCTCAGGTCAGCGTCCTCCGCGAGCGTGGCGATGTGGTGATCCGGGTTGAGGATCTCGTAATCGTTCGTCGCCTCACCGATGTTCTTCGCAGTCCACGTTCCGGGACCCTTCAAGGTGAGATGGACGTTGGCGTCCGCCCCCTCCTTCGCCCGAAACCGCACGCCTTTCAGGTTCAGAATGACGTCGGCGGCATCCTCGGTGACGCCTTCGATCGTCGAAAATTCGTGCTGGACGCCGTCGATCTTGATCGCCGTAATGGCGACGCCCTCGAGTGACGACAGAAGGACCCGCCGCAGCGCGTTGCCGATCGTCACACCGTATCCGCGCTCGAGGGGCTGAACGGTGAACTGCCCGGAGAACTCCGAGGCTTCCTCCACCTGAATGCCCTCGGGCATCTGAATTGCGTAGTTGCTCATATCCTCTTAAACAGTCAGAAATCTTAGCAAGGGAATGCGGCTCGGCGGCCGCCGACATGCACGAGCTGGCGGCTGCAACGCGGACTACTTCGAGTAGAGCTCGACGATGAGCTGCTCCCGAATGTTTTCCGGAATGTCCTCACGTGCCGGCAGATCGAGAAACTTACCGCGACGGTCTCTCCGATCGACCTCCAGCCATGCGAACGAACGCTTGCTGCGTTTGACGGCCTCTTCGATTACCTCCAGGTTCCGGCTTTTCGGACGCACGGCAATCGTGTCGCCCGGCCGGAGCAGCGCCGATGGTACGTCCACGATCTGATCGTTCACCATGATGTGGCCGTGGTTTACCAGCTGCCGGGCCTGGCGCCTCGTCCGCGCGAAACCGAGGCGAAACACCGTATTGTCGAGCCTGGCTTCCAGCAACTGCAGAAGGGTCTCGCCCGTGACGCCCTTCTTCCGCGAGGCCTTCTCGAAGAGATTCCGAAATTGCCGCTCCAGCAAGCCGTACGTATACTTGACCTTCTGTTTCTCTTTGAGCTGGACGGCGTACTCGCTCTCCCTGGAACGACGTCCGCGGCCGTGCTGGCCGGGCGGATACGGTTTGCGCTCGA
>CAZXHQ010000641.1:0-2159 GCA_964640145.1 uncultured Rhodothermales bacterium
TTGAAGGTTGAAGGTTGAAGGTTGAAGGTTGAAGGTTGAAGGTTGAAGGTTGGGGATTTTGGGGCGGACCGCCCGTACGATGGCTGATCTTAGCGAAACGTAGAGCATGGCGGAAGTACTGACCAGAACCTATACGGGCGCGGACATCCAGGTCCTCGAGGGCCTCGAGCCGGTGCGCAAGCGCCCGGGCATGTACATCGGCGGGACCGGCAAGCCAGGCCTGCA
Source organism: uncultured Rhodothermales bacterium (assembly GCA_964640145.1). GTDB lineage: Bacteria > Bacteroidota > Rhodothermia > Rhodothermales > VXPQ01 > CAZXHQ01. Next base: position 226 of record CAZXHQ010000641.1, read on the forward strand.
TCATCTGCTCTGGGAGCTGGTCGACAACGCCGTCGACGAAGCCACGAACGGCTATGCCTCGCAGATAGAGGTCGTGCTGCACGGAGACGGGCGGAGCGTGACCGTCAGCGACAACGGTCGCGGCATCCCGGTCGACGAGCACCCTGTCAAGAAGATATCGACGCTGCAGCTCATCCTGACCACCCTACATTCCGGCGGAAAGTTCGACCAGACGAGCTACGTCACCTCCGGCGGGCTCCACGGCGTCGGCGCCTCGGTCGTAAACGCGCTATCCGAGGAGATGGTGGCGACCGTGAAGCGGGACGGGGTGACGTGGCGGCAGCGCTACGAGCAGGGCGTTCCGGTTACCAGCGTTGAAAAGATCGGCTCGAACGCCCGGGGAACCGGAACGTCGATCTACTTTCGCCCGGATCCCGACATCTTCGAGTCGCTGGAATTCGATGCGGCGGCCGTCAAGGAAAATCTGGACGTCAAGACGTATCTCAACGCGGCCCTGCGGATCGTCTTCAAGAACGAGCTGACCGGCGAGCGGCACGAATTCCACCACGAAGGGGGCATTGCCGAATACCTCGACCGGTTGGTAAAAGACCTCGGTGAGCGGCCGGTCCACCAGGAACAGTTTCTCGAGCGCCAGGAGGCGCTGGCCGACGGCGTGCGCGTCGAGGTGGCCCTGCAGTGGACGGAGGCCCCGCGCGAGAACGTCCGCTCGTTCGTCAACGGCATCCCGACGAAGGAAGGTGGGACGCACGAGCAGGGGTTTCGGGATGCGGTCCGCAGCGCCGTGCGGTCCTATATGGAGACGCACGGCATCATGCCGAAAAACGTCGACATCTCCGCCGACGACATTCGGGAGGGCCTCGTGGCGATCGTGAACCTGTTCATGGTCGACCCGCAGTTCCAGGGCCAGACGAAGGAGAAGCTGAACAACCCGGAAGCGCGATCTCTCGTGGTGACGGCCATCCGGCTCGAGCTGGAGCAGTTCCTCAACGCCCACCCTACCACGGGCGAGGCCATCGCCACGCGCGTCATCCAGGCCGCGAAGGCCCGCCATGCCTCCAGGGCGGCGGCGCGCACGGCCCGTAAGAAAACGAGCGTGAGCCACCGGCTGAACCTGCCTGGGAAGCTGGCCGACTGCTCCTCGACGGACCCTCGAGAGAGCGAGCTCTTTATTGTCGAGGGTGACTCGGCCGGCGGATCGGCCAAGCAGGGACGCGACCGAAACTTCCAGGCCATCCTCCCGCTGCGCGGCAAGGTCCTCAACGCGGAGCAGGCGACGATGAAGAAGGTGCAGAACAACAAGGAGCTCTCCAACGTGGTCGACGCGCTCGGCTGCGGAATCGGTGACCACATCGATCTGGCCCGGCTCCGCTACCACAAGATCATCCTGCTGATGGACGCCGATTCGGACGGACATCACATCGCCACGCTGCTGCTGACGTTCTTCTACCGGTACATGCGGCCGCTCATCGAGGAGGGTTTCGTCTACATCGCCCAGCCGCCCCTGTACCGATTGGAGGCCGGCAAGGAAACGCACTGGGCGCTCGACGACGCGGACAAGGACCGGATCATCCGCAAGCTCAACAAGGGCCGGCGGAGCGTACACGTCGAGATCCAGCGGTTCAAGGGCCTCGGCGAGATGATGCCGAAGACGCTCAAGGAGACGACCCTCGATCCCGATAAGCGCATCCTGCTGCAGGTGAAGATCGGAGACGACGAGCGGCTGGAGACCGAACGCGTCATCTCCGACCTGATGGGCAAGGACTCCTCGGCGCGCTTCGACTTCATCATGACCCACGCGGCCGACGTGGACGAGCTCGACCTCTAACCCTCCACCCCGGCGAGGCCTCCTACGACCACCTGTTTGACCTGCATGTTTTCTTGAGTGAGCTGTTCGGCGGCGACGTCGACGTGGTCACCACGGACGGTCTCAGCCC
>CAZXHQ010000642.1:0-2159 GCA_964640145.1 uncultured Rhodothermales bacterium
GGCCACCGAACGCGGGGTCACGCACTTCACGCACTGGTTTCAGCCGCTGACGGGCGTGACGGCCGAGAAGCACGACAGCTTCATCACCCCGAACAAGGGCGGAGGCGCCGTGGCCGAATTCTCCGGCAAGGACCTGATTCAGGGAGAGCCGGACGCGTCGAGCTTCCCGAGCGGCGGCCTGCGCGCCACGTTCGAAGCCCGCGGCTACACGGCGTGGGACCCGACCTCGCCGGCGTTCATCGTCGAGAACGACAACGGCTCCTACCTCGCCATTCCTACCGCCTTCGCTTCGTGGACGGGCGAGGCGCTCGACTACAAGATCCCGCTGCTGCGCTCGATGGAGGCCATCAACCGCGCCGCGCGCCGCGTGCTGGAGCTCTTCGACGTCAAGGACGTGCACAAGGTGTATTCCACGGTCGGCTCCGAGCAGGAGTATTTCCTGATCGACGAGGAGTACTACTACCGCCGTCCCGACCTGATCACGACCGGCCGCACGCTCGTAGGCGCCAAGCCGCCCAAGGGCCAGGAGCTCGACGACCATTACTTCGGGTCGATCAACGATCGCGTTCTTTCGTGCATGCTCGACGCGGAGCGCGAGCTCTACCGCCTCGGCGTGCCGGTCAAGACACGTCACAACGAGGTGGCGCCCGGCCAGTATGAGATCGCACCGATCTTCGAGACGTCGAACCTGGCGGCCGACCACCAGCAGCTCATCATGCTCGTCCTGCAGAAAACCGCCCGCAAATACGGGCTCGTCTGCCTGCTGCACGAGAAGCCGTTCGCGGGCCTGAACGGCTCCGGTAAGCACAACAACTGGTCGCTGGCGACGGACACGGGCATGAACCTGCTCGAGCCCGGGCACAGTCCACACGACAACCTGCAGTTTCTGTTCTTCTGCGCCGCGGTCATCCGCGCCGTCTACAAGCACCAGGATCTGCTCCGCATCGCCGTGGCATCGGCCGGAAACGACCATCGTCTCGGCGCGAACGAGGCCCCGCCGGCTATTCTGAGCGTCTTCCTCGGCGAGCAGCTCCACGACATCTTCGAGCAGATCGCGGAGGGCTCGGCTACCTCGAGCAAGCAGGGCGGACTGCTCGGGCTCGGAAGCCCGGTCCTGCCGGAGCTGCCGCGCCACGCTGGGGACCGCAACCGGACCTCGCCGTTTGCCTTTACCGGCAACAAGTTCGAGTTCCGCGCCGTCGGCTCCAACCAGACGATCTCGTTCGCCAATACGGTCCTGAACGTGGCCGTGGCGGACGCCCTCGACGCGATGTCGGACGAGCTGGATCAAAAGCTGGACGGCAAGCGGAAAAAGAAGAAAAACTTCGAGTCGGCCGTCGGCGAGGTCATCCAATCATCGATCCGGGAGACGAAGGCCATCCTCTTCGAAGGCGACAACTATGCCGAAACGTGGCACGAGGAGGCGGAAAAGCGCGGGCTGCTCAACCTCCGTACGACGCTGGATGCGCTCGACAAGCTGCTCGATGAGAAGAACGTCGAGATCTTCGAACGCGAAAACGTGCTCACGAAGGCGGAGCTCGAAAGTCGCTACGAGACGTGGCTGGAGCAGTACTTCATGACCATCAACATCGAGGCGGAGACGACCGAGGCCATCGCGCGGACGATGATCCTGCCGGCAGCGGTCAAGTACCTCGGCGAGCTCGCCTCGACGGTCGAGCGCGGGGACGACATCGGGCTCTCCTTCGGCGGCGTGAAGACGACGGCCGAGGAGGTCGGCGCCCTCATCGACACGCTCCGCTCCGAGCTCGACGTTCTCATCAAGGAGAACAAGGCGCTCGGCGGCGACCAGGTCCACGACAAGGCCGCGCACATGCGCGATGAAGTCATCCCTGCGATGAACGCCGTGCGGACCGCCTGCGACGACCTCGAGCGCGTCGTACCGAGCGAGCTCTGGCCGCTGCCCACCTATCGCGAGATTCTGTTCGTGCGCTAGCTGTTCATGACGCACGTTGCAGGGCCCGCCGTCCGCTTACCTCCCGGGCGGCGGGCTTCTGTGGTCTGGCTGCGCTTGTTACGTTCGTTACAAATCGCCGGAAACGTTCGCGCAGCCGGACGTTGAATTCTTAGAGGGCTTCGATGGGAAACCCACCGACGTGAAAGTTGGCGAAGGTTTCTTAACAGGGCTCTCGACGGAAGCG
>CAZXHQ010000643.1:0-2156 GCA_964640145.1 uncultured Rhodothermales bacterium
TCCTGAACGTGCTCGAGCGCATCTTCCACCTGTCCGACCGGGACACGACGATCGCAACGGAGGTCCGCGCCGGTTTCGCGACGTTCCTCACGATGGCGTACATCCTGTTCGTCAATCCGCAGATTCTTTCACAGGCCGGCATGCCGGCGCAGGACGTAGCGGTCGCGACGGCCGTCGCCTCGGCCGTCGCGATCCTCGTGATGGCGTTCTACGCGAATTATCCGTTCGCCCTCGCTCCCGGAATGGGCCTGAACGCCTACTTCACCTTCAGCGTGGTGCTGGGAATGGGCGTGTCGTATCAAACGGCGCTGGCTGCCGTCTTCGTCGAGGGCTTGCTCTTTATTGCGCTGGCACTGGGCGGCGTCCGCTCGGCCGTCGTCAACGCCATCCCGATGACCCTGAAGGCGGCCATAACGAGCGGCATCGGACTGTTTCTTACCCTCATCGGCTTCCAGAACGCCGGCCTCGTCGTCGCCGACGAGGCCACGCTGGTCACGCTCGGCCATCTGGGGGATGCGACCGTCCTGCTGGCCCTGAGCGGGCTCGCCCTCATGGGCATCCTACTGGCCCGCGGCGTCCGGGGCGCCATCCTCATCGGCATCGTGGCGGTTACCCTCGCCGCCTGGCTGCTGGGATCCACGCCGGCCCCCGAAGGCGTCTTCAGCCTTCCCGGCCTGCCCGAGGAGACGCTCCTTGCCTTCGATTTCGAGGCCCTGTTCTCGACCCAGCTCGTGACGGTCGTCCTGGCCTTCCTGTTTGTAGATTTCCTGGATACCGCCGGCACGCTCATCGGCGTCGGAAAGGCGGGCGGCTTTCTGGATGAGGAAGGCCGCCTTCCGAAGGCCGACCGCGCCTTCACGGCCGACGCCGTCGGCACCACCATCGGTGCGATGCTCGGCACGAGCACCGTCACTTGCTATATCGAGTCGGCGACGGGTATCGAAGAAGGCGGACGAACGGGCCTGACGGCGCTCGTCGTCGCGGGACTCTTCCTCCTGGCCCTGTTCATCACGCCCGTATTCTCAGCCGTACCGGCGGCGGCGACGGCTCCGGCTCTGATCGTCGTCGGGGCTCTCATGATGGGAAGCGTGCGAGACGTCGAATGGAGCCGGATCGCCGAAGCGCTGCCCGCGTTTCTGACCATCGCGGCGATGCCGCTGACCTATTCGATCGCCAACGGGATCGTGTTCGGCATCCTGGCCTACGTGGTCATCAAGCTCTTCAGCGGCGGCCGTCGAGACGTTCACCCCGTTCTCTACGGGCTGGCGGCCCTGCTCGTGGTCTATTTCGTCTTCGTCGGCGGAGCCTGACGGCGCCGAGCGAAACGCAGCGTCGTCCCGCGCGTTTCTCTGCTCCCGGACTGAAGTACACACGCCATCCAACATCCATGTCATCCACGTCCGTAGACGAATGGACTCCCTCCTCCTGGCGCGATCGCAAGGCGCTCCAGCAGCCTGCGTACGGCAACCAGACGGAGGTCGCGGCCGTGCTCGAACATCTCCGAGCCCTGCCCCCGCTCGTCACCTCGTGGGAAGTGCGGGCGCTGAAGGAGCGGATCGCCCAGGCGGCGCAGGGCAACGGATTCGTGCTTCAGGGGGGCGACTGTGCGGAGCGCTTCGACGAGTGCAAGACCGACATCATCGCAAACCGAATCAAGATCCTGCTTCAGATGAGCCTGGTGCTCGTCTTCGGCTTGAAGACCCGGATCGTGCGCATCGGAAGGTTTGCCGGTCAATATGCCAAACCGCGTTCGTCTGATTCCGAGACGCGCCACGGCCAGACGCTTCCCAGTTATCGCGGCGACATTATCAATGCCGTGCCGTTCACGCCGGAAGCTCGCGAGCCGGATCCGCAGCGCATGGTACGCGCCTACTCGTGCTCGGCGATGACGCTGAACCTCGTCCGGGCCCTCGTCGAAAGCGGATTCGCCGACCTGCACCATCCGGAGTACTGGGACCTCAACTTCGTGCAGCACGCGAAGCTCGCCGACGAGTACCGCGCGATGGTCGAGGCCATCCGCGACGCGGTGTCGTTCATGGAAACGGTTTCCGACAGCCCGCTGCACAGCCTGGAACGGGCCTCGTTTTTTACGAGCCACGAAGCGCTCCACCTGCCGTACGAGGAGGCCTTCACCCGCGACGTCCCGCACCAGGACG
>CAZXHQ010000644.1:0-2152 GCA_964640145.1 uncultured Rhodothermales bacterium
CCCTTCGTCCTCGAAGACGCACAAGTGCATGCTATCCCCCTACTTTTCATTCGATCTCGCAAACAGACGGCCCGGTGGCGCGTTAACTGATACTGTGAAGCGGGCCAGCCAATGATGCCAACCAATGATGCCAGCCAATGATAAGGCGAAGCGGATCAGCCAATACTGTGAAGCGCGCCAGCTAATAACGTGAAGCGGACCAACCAATAATGCAAAGCGGACCGCGCGTGCTCATCCGTTTCACAGCCTGCAACGACACCCGAAGTAACGAAATATATCGTGCGTGCGCCGCGACGGCCCGTAACGAAGTCGCCGAAACAAACGGATCCCTGCCATGAAATTCTTTGTCGACACTGCTGACCTGGACGAAATCCGCGAGGCGAGCGCCATGGGCGTTCTCGACGGCGTTACCACGAATCCTTCGCTCATGAAGAAGGCGGGCAACGTCGACTTCCACGATCACATCCACACGATCTGCGAGATGGTCGACGGCGACGTGTCCGCGGAGGTGACGGCCACGGACTACGAGGGCATCATGAGCGAGGCGCGGACGCTTGCCAAGATCCACGACAACGTGGTGGTAAAGGTGCCGCTTATCCTCGACGGGATCAAGGCGCTCAAAACGTGCAGCGAGGAAGGGATCCGCACGAACTGCACGCTCTGCTTCTCACCGACGCAGGCGCTGATCGCCGCGAAGGCGGGCGCCGGCTACATCAGCCCGTTCATCGGCCGGATCGACGACATCTCCTCCAACGGGATGGAGCTCATCCGTCAGATCGTCCAGATCTACGACAACTACGGGTACGAGACGGAGGTGCTCGCCGCCTCGATCCGCCATCCGATGCACATCACCGAGGCGGCGGTGGCCGGGGCCGACGTCGCGACGATGCCGCTCGACGTGATCAAGAAGCTGCTCGATCATCCGCTCACCGACATCGGTCTGGAGCGGTTCCTGGCGGACTGGAAGGACTACGAAGAAGCGCTGTCGGCGTCGGGCAACGGAGAGGCCGTAACCCGCGAGACGGCGTAGTCACGCGTGGTTCAGTCGGCAGGCGTCCACGTCTCGCCGATGTCGAGCAGGTGTACGGCACGTTCCAGCCCCCCTTCGCGCACGAGCCGGCGCAGCGCGTCGGCCGGAGCGTGGAGCGGTTCCTCGGCCAGGTCGAACGTGCCCCAGTGCACCGGGATGAAATGCCGGGCCTCCAGATCGCGAAAAGCGTCGAGGGCCTCTTCCGGATTGACGTGGACCGGCTGCATCAACCAGGCCGGAAGGTAGGCCCCGATGGGCAGCACGGCCACGTCCGGGCGCCCGATGCGCTTTCCGATGAGCCGGAAGTGCTCGGCGTAGGCCGTGTCGCCCGCATAGAAAACGTCCAGGCCGCCGGGGAGATGCTCCAGATACCATCCTGACCAGAGCGTGGCGTCGCGGTCGAGCAGGCCGCGGCCCGAAGAATGCTTCGCGGGTACGCAGTGGTAGCGGGTGCCCGCCAGGTCGACGTATTGCCACCAGTCCATTTCCAGGACGCGCTCCGAGCCCCAGTCGCGCACGTATGCGGCCACCCCGAGCGGAGCCAGGAAGACCGGATCGTGCCGGCCGATCAGACGTTCGATGGACTGCTTATCCAGGTGGTCGTAGTGATCGTGGGAGAGGATGACGACGTCGACGTTCGGCAGGCCGTCGATCGGCAGCGGGAGGGCGGGCGCACGCGCCGGTCCGGCGAAGGCAAAGGGGCTTGCCCGGTCGCCGAACATGGGATCGACGAGGAGGTCGAGCGCGCCGGACTGGATGAGCACGGTGGCGTGTCCGATCCAGGTGAAACGCGCACCCGTGGGCGGCGGCCGCAGTGACTCGATGCACCGGACGTCGGGGAGACGATTCTCTCTCTTCCTGAAGGCCTGGCTCAAGAACCACTTCAGACCTTTCCAGACGGAGCTTTCCGCACGCGGCGGCCAGACGTTCCGGAACCCGCCGGCGGGATCGTGATGATCCGTCGCGTACCAGGGCGGCGTAATGATATCGAGGTCGTCGCCTACGGGCTCAGCCTGACCTTGAGGCGGCATTTCAAGCTCAACGGATCGAAGCTGACGTCGTACCACTCGGTACGGTAGCTGGTGGCCTCCTCGTAGAGCGCCTTCGCTTCGTGGAAGATCG
>CAZXHQ010000645.1:0-2144 GCA_964640145.1 uncultured Rhodothermales bacterium
GCCTGGCCGACGCGGGTCAGACTTCGGGCGTCGTCGGGGCGCTCGGCGTACCAGGCACGCTCGTCTTCATAGAGGGACGTGAGCTCCCGCAGCTCCTCGGGCAACGGCGACCTGGAGAGGGCCTGCCGGAACGCCCATCGAATGCGCTCCGCGGCGGCTGCGCCGCCCTCTTCCACGATGCGCTCGGCGAAGGCGCGCGCCGCCTCTACGTAGGACGGATCGTTCAGCAGCGCCAGCGCCTGCAGCGGCGTGTTGGAGCGAGGGCGCTGGGCGGTGCATTCCTGCCGATCCGACGCGTCGAAGGCCATCATGGAGGGGTGTAGGAAAGAACGCTTCCAGTACGTGTAGAGGCCCCGGCGATACTGGTCGCGTCCTTCCGACGCTTCCCAGCTCGACGCCGGGCCGTCCGTACCGAAGGTCTGAATCTCGGACCAGTACCCCTCGGGCTGGTAGGGCTTCACGCTCGCGCCGCCGACGCGGCGGTCGAGGAGTCCGCTCACCGCGAGCGCGTTGTCACGAATCATCTCCGCGTCCATGCGGAAGCGCGATTGACGCGCGAGAAGCCGGTTCTCCGGGTCGATCGTGCGCAGGGTCTCGTCGGCTCTGGAGGACTGGCGATAGGTGGCCGACGTCACGATCAGCCTGACGACGTGCTTGACGTCCCACCCGCTCTCCATGAATTCTACGGCCAACCAATCGAGCAGGTCGGGATGCGTGGGCCATTCGCCCTGTGAGCCGAGGTCGTCCAGCACCCGGGCGATGCCGTTGCCGAAGAATCGGGCCCAGAGATGATTGACGAAGACGCGGGCCGTCATGGGATTCTCCCGAGAAACGAGCCAGTCGGCCAGATCGAGGCGGTTCGCACGACGGCCGTCGACGTCCAGGGCGGGCAGAAACGCCGGGACGCCGGCCTCGACGATCGGACCGCTGTTGTCGCGCCAGTTGCCTCGCCGCAGCAGCCGAACCATGCGCGGCTCGACCGATTCGGTTGCCAGCATCTGCGGCGTTCTCTCCAGCAGCTCGCGCCGCCGCGCGTGCACGGCCTCGACCGGCGCGCCCTGCCTGCGGCGCGTCTCGATCTCACGCTCGAGCACCGCCAGCTCCTCCGCCTGCTCGCGATCGGGCAGCGGCATCTCCGGCGGCAGGAGGTTCCGATTGGGATAGACGCCCTCTTCCTTCACGTCCGCGAAGAAGGCGGCCATCTCGTAGAAATCCTTTTGCGTGAAGGGATCGAACTTGTGGTCGTGGCACTCGGCGCAGCCCACCGTCGAACCCATCCACACGGTGGAGACGGTGCGGACGCGGTCACCCGCATACTTGGCAAGGTATTCCTTGGCCTGAGCACCGCCCTCCTTCGTGGCCTGACCGAGCCGGTTATAGCCCGCGGCGATCCGCTGGGCCGTCGTGGCGTGCGGAAGCAAGTCGCCCGCCAGCTGCTCACGCGTAAACTGATCGAACGGCTTGTTGGCGTTGAACGCATCGACCACGTAATCGCGAAAGGGCGACACGTTGCGGTGTAGATCCGAATGATAGCCGTCCGTATCGGCGTAGCGCACGAGGTCGAGCCACCTTACGGCCATGCGCTCGCCGTAGTGCGGGGAGGCGAGCAGGCTGTCGACCAGACGCTCGTACGCGGCGTCGGTGGGATTCGACGCGAAGCGGGCGGCCTCGCCCGCTGCCGGCGGCAGCCCGAGCAGGTCGAACGAGAGGCGGCGCGCGAGCGTGACGGGATCGGCCTGCGGCGAAGGATCCAGGCCCTCCCGCTCCAGGGCCGCGGTCACAAACGCGTCGATCGGATTGCGGACGAAGTCGCCTGCGACCTCCGGCGGCGTCCGGCGCACGGGGGCGACGTAGAGCCAGTGCGGCTGCCAGCCGGCCCCCTGCTCGATCCAGCGCTCCAGCAGCGCCTTCTCGCGCTCGGTGAGCGGCGCCCGCGTGTCTACCGGCGGCATCCTCTCGCCCGGATCGGAGGCGTGGATGCGACGGACGAGCTCGCTGGCGCCGGCATTGCCGGGCACGATGGCCGCCCGGTCGTATCCTTCGCGGCGGGCCGTGGCCACTTCGCGCAGATCCAGGCGGAGATCGGCCTCACGGGTGCCGGGATCCGGCCCGTGGCAGACGAAGCATTTGTCGGAAAGAATCGG
>CAZXHQ010000646.1:0-2143 GCA_964640145.1 uncultured Rhodothermales bacterium
GGATTGCAGGGACATTCGACCTCGAGTCGGCGACGTGCACCCTTACCGTTATGATCGAACTTCCTGTCGTACACACCGAGGGAGCGGCGTCGAACGAGCCGCGTGAGCGGTTCTGGCGGAGTGCTGCCGACTTGCAGGACCTTCCCGAGTTTCGGGAGGCGCACGCCGAGGAGTTCATGCCCGGAGCCAGCGAGGCGCCGGGCGGGGCCACGCGCCGGCAGTTTCTGCAGATCATGGGGGCCTCGATGGCCCTGGCCGGCCTGTCGGCCTGTCGCCGTCCGGTCGAGACGACCCTACCCTATACGCGCCAGCCCGAGGAGGTCGTACCCGGTGTGCCGCTCTATTATGCGACGGCCGTGCCGTTCCGCGGCATCGTCCGAGGCGCCCTCGTCGAGAGCCATGAGGGGCGGCCCACGAAAATCGAAGGCAATCCGCAACATCCGATGTCGAACGGATCGTCGGGGGTCTTCGAGCAGGCCTCGATTCTGAATCTCTACGATCCGGATCGGTCGAGCCGCGTCCTCACCGAGGGTGCCGAAGCGAGCTGGCGCGATTTCGTGACGGCCATGCAGGGATTTGGCGGCGACTCGAGTATGGTGGTGCTCGCCGAACCCAGCTCCTCTCCCACGCGTGAGGCGCTGCGGACGCGCCTCGAGCAGCGTTTCTCGCAGCTGCGGTGGTTGACCTACGCTTCCGAGGGAGACGATCCCGCCGCGATGGGCTTGCAGATGGCGGCAGGGCGCCCCGTTCGACCGCTGTATCGGTTCTCGGAGGCAGACGTCATCGTGAGCCTCGACGCCGATTTTCTGGGTCCGACCGACCTGAACTTCGTCCACAACACGCGAGAGTTTGCCCGGAGCCGACGGGTCGCGTCGGAGGAGGATGAAATGAGCAGGCTTTATGCTGTCGAGAGCACGTACTCGCTGACCGGCGGGATGGCCGATCACCGGCGGCGCCTCCGGGCCGTCGAGATTCCAGCCTTCGCCGGCGCCCTCGCCGCTCGACTGGGCGTCGCAGGCGGTACGCCGGCCGCCGTCGCGGACGAACCGTTTCTCGATGCGCTCGCCGCGGACCTGCTGGCAGCCGGAGAACGCGGCGTGGTGGTTGCCGGCGACACGCAGCCTCCGGAGGTGCACGCGCTGGTGGCCGGTATCAATTCCGCGCTCGGCGCCCCCGGCACGACCGTGACGTATCTCGACCTCGAACAGGATCCGAAGCGGCCGCAGGCCGAAGAGCTTGCGGAGGTCGCCGCCGATCTGCGGTCGGGATCGGTGGACGTCTTGCTTCTACTCGGCGTCAATCCGGTCTACAGCGCCCCTGCCGAGCTGGATTTCGCAGGCGCCATGCGCAGCGTCGGCCACTCCGTCCACCTCGGCCTTCACCTCGACGAAACGGGACAGGTCGCCCGCTGGCACATTCCCCGGGCCCACTACCTCGAGGCCTGGGGAGACGGCCGCGCCTACGACGGCACCCTGTCCGTCATCCAGCCCCTGATCGCGCCGCTCTACGACGACGCCCGGTCGGACCTCGAGGTCCTGAACGTCTTCTCCGGCGAGGGCGAGGTCTCCGGCTACGATCTCGTCCGCGACCAGTGGTCGGAGTACGTCACGGGCGATTTCGAGTCGCAGTGGCGCACGATCCTTCACGACGGCCTCCTGCCCGAGAGCGGGTACGCGACGACCGCCGTGGGTCCGGGCGCAGGCGCGATCCTTTCGCCGGACCCGGCGTCCGAGGACGACGTCGAGGTCGTCTTTCACCTCGATCCGACCGTTCTCGACGGATCGTACACAAACAATGCATGGATGATGGAGCTGCCCGACCCTACGACGAAAATCGTCTGGGACAACGTGGCGCTCATGAGTCCCGCGACGGCCGAAGGACTGGGCATCGCGGCCAGGTACGACAGAGGTCAGTACGACGTCGACGTGGTCGAGATTGAGGCCGAGGGGCGGAGCATCCGCCTGCCGGCGTGGATTCAGCCCGGCCTTCCCGACCGTTCCATCCACCTGACCTTCGGGTACGGTCGGAACATCGAGACGACCCGAGCGCCTCGCACGGCGCGTTTCTTCGATCTCGATCATTACACGGACATCTATGCGGAAGGGCCGCTGGCCAACGGCGTCGGCACGAACGTGGCCCCGCT
>CAZXHQ010000647.1:0-2131 GCA_964640145.1 uncultured Rhodothermales bacterium
CTCTTCCGTGTCCGGATCGCGTCGTGGAGGCTCCACTTCCCGCGCGACGGTCACGTGAAAGACCGGCTGCCGGCGCTCATACATGGCAAGGAGCAGACCCTGCTCCTGCAGATGAAGCAGCGTGCGTCCGAGAACCGCCTTGATGCTCTCGTCACGCGTCCGGCCGAGCTGCCGGTAGGCGCGGCGCAGGCGCTGTCGAAAATGTGCTTCGTCGAGGTCTGCCTGACGGGACGCACTCAGGGCGATCGAATCGCGAGCGGCTGCATAGTGAAAGCGCCCGTAGTAAACGTCGAACGTGGTGCCGTACTCGTGGGCGCTCTCGCCCCGCGCTGCGTTGACGTTGGTCCCGCGCAGATGGGCCTGGTCGATGCCGGTGCGCATCAGGTTGGTAAGGATGAAGCGATACGGGGGCAGCCCAAGGGCCAGTAGATCCTGCTGAAAGCGCTGCCCGATGCGTTCCGTCAGATGCGCCGCCGCGGGCACGACCAGCGGTACGGCATAGCCCATCCTCGGGTCGATGACGTAAGAGTCGTTGGTCCGGAGCTGAACGAGGCTGCTCGCGTCAGCCGGGCGGCTCATCAGTTCTCCGGCGCCCCGGCGGTCGGGTACCCGCTCACTGCCAAGGCGGCGAGCGGCCGCGAGGTGATCGTTCTGGGCGAACCGGCGCAGGAGCTGCTGCTCGCCGCTCGAAAGCGGATCGATGCTTCGAAGCAGCGAGTCGGTACGGGCGATCAGGTACTCGGCCAGACTGTCCGCCTTCTCCGCCCTCGCCGTCCTCTGGGCAGCGGCCCCGGCGAGATCGCCCGACTCCGCCGGAGAGGCCGGCGGGGCATCACAGGAGACGAAGAGAAAAGTTGCGAGCAGCATCGCGCTCGCCAGCATTGCGCTCCTCCTCGGACGACCGTTCATGGCGGAGGGGTCGATTAAGAGTACTACATGGCTAGTGATGTCCAATGAAGTGCCGCATGTGAAGATCCCCCACCTCGACGAGCCAAAAGCCAGGCCGACAACGGTCGGTCGTCGCAGCGCGCAGCGCTCGCCTGGACGGAACTGTAGAGATGCGCCGAGGGTCGTAGGGGCGGGTCATGGAACGGACGAGTACGAAGACGACGAATGGAAGGTGAGTGGATCGCAGCGTACGGTCTCTGGGCGGTACTGCTTGGTGGCGTACTCGAGGGAGAGGCCGTGTTCATCGCGGCGGGCTATGCGATCAGCCAGGGCTATCTCTCGCCCGTTCCAACCTTGCTGCTGGCCACAGTGGGCGGAAGCATGGGCGACCACGCCTTTTATGTGATCGGGCGCGGCTATGGGACGCGGCTGGTGCGGTCCGTGCCGGCACTCCGCCCGCTGCGCGCGCACGCCGTTCTGCTGCTGAGGCGCTGGGGCCGAGCGGCTGCGTTTGCGACACGTTTCGCCTACGGGCTCAGGACCGTGCTTCCGATGACCATGGGCGCGGCGCGGTATCGAGCGGCCCTGTTCGTACCGTTCAACCTCCTGGGAGCGGTTACGTTTGCCGGCGTGTATCTGCTCCTGGGCTACCTGTTCGGAGAGGCTGCCAGGGAGGTGTTAGGGCAGATGTTCGGACAGGAGCACTGGATCGTGCTGGGGATCTTATCTGCAGGGCTGCTCATCTGGGCCGTACGGGAGTGGCGGCTCTTCCATACACCCATTTCTGAAGACGATCGCCCGGAGTAGCGGTGCGCGCAGGTCGTACCTATCGCTCGAACCGTACGATGCTGCGGTCGAAATCCAGCGTCATGCGGAACGACCGCAGGAAATTAAGGCCGAGCAACCCGTCCGCGTTAAGGCCGGCCTGCTGAAGAGAGGTGAGGTCCAGCGTACACGCGGAAAGACCGGTGGCACGAACCTCGCCCACTCGCAGCGAATCGACGGAGACCAGCCTCAGGCGCCCGGTGGATTCAACGCTCGCTCCAAGGCCGGCGCGTCCGCGCTGCTCGGGCAGCTGCAGGCTGTCGGCGAGCGTTTCGGCAACACATGTCATCGTAGCGCCCGTATCGAGCACAAACTGGAAAGGGCCGCGACCGTTGACGTGCACGGGCACGAGAATCGCGGCTCCGCCCTGCCCGGCCAGATCGAACGATACCTCCACCGAATCGGACGGCATGGACGT
>CAZXHQ010000648.1:0-2131 GCA_964640145.1 uncultured Rhodothermales bacterium
TATGCGGTTGCCGTCGTCGTTCTGGTCGTCGCATCGCTCACGCCGTCCAGCTGTTCGGACGTGGCCGAGGAAGCCATGGCCTATGAGGTCACCGGGGCGTCGGTGATGGATGATCTTGCACGCGAAGGCCGCGTGGAAGACGTGAAGCTGGGTGTCGACCTGCAAGTAGACCGTGCGCCGGAGACGGACGCCGAGGAAATCGGCTCGTGACCCATACGTCGCGGGCCGCCGAGTGCCTGTGGTGGGCATGGTGGTGGTGACCATCAGCCGGATCGGGCGCCGGACGAACAGTTAGTATGCCGTTCGTTCGGCGCCGCCGGCTGATGTACTTGCTTCAGGCTCGTCCGACCAGCGCCGATTCCGAGATCGCCACGGGAATCTCGATGCCGAACATGCTGCCGGATCCGGGGGCGCTTCGAACGACGACGTTGCCGTCGTGCAGGTCTACGATTTGCTTGACGACGGCGAGACCGAGTCCGCTAGAGGATTCCCCGCCGGTCGGCTGGGCAGACAGTCGCTGAAACTTCCGAAAGAGCAGCGGCTGCTCGTCTTCGGCGATACCCGGACCCATATCGGTGACTGAAAACCGGACCTGTGCGCCCTCCCGGGCGACGTCGACGCGGATCGTGGCCTCCATGGGCGAATACTTAACGGCGTTGTTGACCAGATTGTCCATCGCTTCGAAGATGAGTTGGGGGTCGACGCAGGCGGTGCAGTCTTCCCTCGGCATCGTAAGTTCGATCGTCTGGCTCTTTCGCTCAGCCAGGGCGTCATTGCGATGAACCACGTCTAAAGCCAGGTCTGCAACGTCGACGTCTCGCGGATGCATGGGAATTCGTCCTTCGTCGATCGCCGCCGATTCCAACAGCGAAGAGACGAGCCGCAGCATCTGGTCTGACGAGCGATGAATGAGGTCGGCCGGGATGAACGCCTCGGACTGCTCGCCCACCTCGTCTCTGACCACGTCGGCAAGTTCTCGTATGGCGGTAAGGGGATTCTTCAGATCGTGTGCGGCCAAGCTCAGCAGATCCGATTTTCGTTCACTTAGGGTTGCCAGGCGCCGGTTTTCGACGGCAAGGCAGCGCTGCTCGTCGCGTGCACGGATGAGGTTTCGTACCCGGGCTTTGAGTTCTCGCACGTTGAAGGGCTTGCAGATGTAGTCGTCCGATCCCAGCTCGAGCCCTTCGATGAGGTCCGTCTGTGAGGCGAGAGCCGTCAGGAGGACGACGGGTACGTGCCGAAGCGTCGGATCCTCTTTTACGGTTCGGCAGAGCTCGCGACCGTCCATAACCGGCATCATGATGTCGCTGATGATGAGATCGGGCATCGTCTCCGAAACGACGTCGAGGGCTTCTCGCCCATTGCCGGCCGACGTGACGGTATACGTGTCGCTCAAGGCGCGTTCGACGAAACGTAGGACGGTGGTGTTGTCGTCGACGATCAGGATCCTGGGGCGCTCCGAGGCAGGAGGGGTGACGGGAGCGCGAGGAGGTTCGGAGGAAGCGGCGGCATGACGGCGGCGGGCATCCGCCCGAGGCGCGGAGGGGTGCAGCCGCGCGCAGGCCGCCGTCGTGTATTCCGGAAGGGGGCTTTCTGTGCGCAACGGACGGTTGCAGCGCCGCGGGCGATCGGCTCGCTCCGAGAAGCCGCGGCCCATCCTGAAGCGATATGCGGCCAGGAGGAGGCACGAAAGTATCAGTATTGCTGCGACTCCAATCAACGAGATGGCGGAGAGGTCAGCTGCGCCCCCAAGTCCGGCTACAACGGTCGATATCGGCAAACTCATCTCGCTTTTGGAAAATCAACCTGTCAATCTGCAGCGGACCTAAACAAATTCCGGGCCTAATTGAGAAAAGAGGCGCTGCCGGCCGAAAAGAGCCTATTTAGAGCCGGTGGCTCCCGCCGATGTCGTGAATCGAGACTCAGAAATGAACGAATCGCAGCCGGGGGTCGTCCGCCCGATAAAATGAAAAGCAGCGGGGTGCGCCGTCGCGCCGCAGATAGCGCGGTCACGAAGAGGATTCGGCAGATGGTCCAAGAGACGCCGAGCGACGCCCGTCGTCCGCTCGTTACGGTGTTGTTGCACTCTTGGAGCCTGCCTGAAAAACCTGCGGATGTCGAACAGGTGTAT
>CAZXHQ010000649.1:0-2126 GCA_964640145.1 uncultured Rhodothermales bacterium
TCTGGAACGGCATGACGGCGCGCGCTCCCGGGCTCGTGCTCCAGCCGAACTCGGTGCACGACGTCGCCGCGGCCGTTCGACCGGGCCGACGAGGTCCTTCGAGCCTACCGGACCCTTACGTCCGAGGCGCCGAGACAACTTGCGGTGTGGCTGATCTGCATGCGCGCACCGCCGGCGCCGTTCGTGCCCGATGCGTGGAAAGGTGAACGCGTATGCGCGATGGCCGTCTGCTTCAGCGGCAACCGTGCCAACGTGGACGAGGCCGTCGCTCCGATCAAAAGGCTGAGCGATCCGGTTTTCGATTTGCTCGCCGAGCAGCCGTACGTCGACGTGCAATCGTATCTCGACCACACGGAGCCGAAGGGCGAGCATTATTACTGGAAGACCGAGTACCTCGACGGACTCCCTGGTGGATTGCTATCGACCGTGCGAGGCCTATCCGCGCGGTGCCCCATCCCGGAGGCACAGATCGGCATCCTGCATCTGGAAGGAGCGCTCAACGAACGCCCCGTGGACGATGGGGCCGTGGGCAATCGCAACGTGCGCTACGTCGTCGGTGCGCTGGGTGCCTGGTCGCCGGACGAGCCTCGCGCCGGGCACTTCCGCCGATGGGTCCGGGAGGCGGGGGAGCAGCTCCGACCGTTCTCGACGGGCAGCAACTACGTCAATTTCCAGACCGAAGACGAGGGAATCGAGCGCATCCGAGCGACCTACGGCACGAACTTCGATCGCCTCGTCGAGGCGAAGCGCGTGTACGACCCGGAAAACGTGTTTTCCTGCAACCGGAATATCCGGCCTGCCATGGAGACGACGGCTTGACGCGGCGAGCTTGCCGCCGAAGGCACGCGTCCGGTAAAGTCGCTACATTGAGGGCGGATCCGCCCGAATGCGCACCCTCGCCGTATGCGCTCGACTCGCATAGCCATCGTATCCACCTCCGCGCTGCTCCTCTTCGCCGGCTGCGTGACGGGCCCGCTCCAGACGCGCACGGGCGCTCACGACCCCGATCGGCCCAACATCGTCCTCGTAATGGCCGACGACCAGGGCTGGGGCGACGTGGGCTACAATGGGCACGCCGTTCTCGAGACCCCTCACTTCGACGCGGCGGCGGCCGCCGGTCTCCGGTTCGACCGCTTCTACGCCGCCGCGCCCGTTTGCTCCCCGACCCGTTGCAGCGTCATGACCGGGCGCCATCCGAACCGCTTCGGCTGCTTCCAGTGGGGACACACGCTGCGTCCCCAGGAGACGACGCTCGCCGAGGCACTCAGGACGGCCGGCTATGCCACCGGACACTTCGGCAAGTGGCACGTGGGTCCTACGCGTCGCGGCACGCCCACCAACCCCGGTGCGAGCGGCTTCGACGCCTGGCTCTCAGCCCCGAACTTTTTCGACAACGATCCCATCCTGAGCCGTGAGGGCGAGGCGGTGCGGATGCGTGGTGAGAGCTCGATGGTCACCGTGGAGGCCGCGCTGGAGTTCATCCGCGAAAATGCCACCGCTTCGCAGCCGTTCTTTGCCGTCGTCTGGTTCGGCTCGCCGCACGTTCCCCATGAGGCGCTGCCGCACGACCGCAGGCGCTATGCGGGCTTCGACGAGCGCCTGCAGCACTTCTACGGCGAGATCACGGCCATGGATCGCGCCTTCGGTCGGCTGCGCCGGGAGCTCGACGAGCTGGGAATCCGCGAGAACACCATCCTCTGGTACAACAGCGACAACGGCGGCCTTCCGGAAATCGGCGCCACCGGCGGGCGCGACCACAAGGGAGAGGTCTACGAGGGCGGCCTTCGCGTCCCGGGGTTCGTCGAGTGGCCGGCGCGTATCACGTCGGCTCGCGCGACGGCCGTACCCGTCGTCACGTCCGACCTCTACCCGACGCTGCTGGACCTCTTGAACGTCGAGATCCCGGGCCAGCCGCCGCTCGACGGCGTCAGCCTCGTGCCGCTGCTGGACGGGGCGATGGCGGAACGTCCGCAGCCGATCGGGTTCTGGGACTACCCCGAGCCCGGCGTCCGCACGCCTTCGGCCGAGCTGATGCGCGAGCTGCTGGAGGCGCAGCGTCGAGGCGACATGTTGGGCGACCCGGCGCATCTGCGCCTCGACGCGTGGCGGCTCGACCGGACGCGCCC
>CAZXHQ010000650.1:0-2119 GCA_964640145.1 uncultured Rhodothermales bacterium
TCGTCCGCCTGGATATAGATCTCCGGCAGATTCCGAGCAAGCTGGCCGTAATCCAGCCCATAGCCTATAACGAACAGTTCGGGGATGCGGAAGCCGACGTAGTCAAGATCGACGTCGGACTCGGTCGCCTCCGTCTTGTGAAGGAGCGTCACGACCCGAAGCGAGGCCGGCCCGTACGCGCGAATCCGCTCGACGACGTACTCGATCGAGAGCCCGGTGTCGACGATGTCTTCGACCACGATCACGTGGCGTCCTTCCAGGTTCGCGTCGACCTTTTTCAGCTCCGTGACCTCGCCGCTGGAGACCTTCTCGGCGCCGTAGGAGGACAACTTCCAGAAGTCGACCTCACAGTCGATCGAGATCGCCCGCATCAAATCGGCCAGGAACATGAAGGACCCATTCAACACACCGATGAGGATCGGCACCCGACCCCGATAGTCCCGCGAGATCGCCTGACCGATCTCATCGACTCGTCGCTGAATGGTCCGGCGGTCGATGTAGATCTCGAACCGCTCGCCGCGGCAGGTGACCGTCTTCCCCGAAGCCGTTATCGCGTTGCCGGAACTGGACATCACAATGGAGACGATGGTGAGGCTCGTGCGACCGTTTCGCGTCCGAAGATACGAATTACGGGTTGTGCTCACCGGTGTTTTGGTCGGGCACGTAACTCAGGTGTATGGTCTCGAGCGAATCGTCACGTAGACGCACGTGTTCTGCGATCCGAAGGGGAATCACCCAGACGATCTTCCCGTTCGATTCGACGACCGCCACCTGCTCCCTGCGGTGAGGCGGTACGCGCTCGTCGGTCAGGAAATCGCTGAGCTTCTTCGTGCCCTTCATGCCGAGCGGCACGAAGCGGTCGCCCGCTCTCCAGGCGCGAACGGTGAGCGGGAAGCGGACGGCACGGGCATCCACGTACACGTCGTGTGGTGCGGCCCGCCTCACATCTTCAGGAGGATGGGGAAGCCGCTCTGCACGCACCAGTCCGCGAGGCAGGGCCACGGCACAGCCCTCCGCCAGCCGCGTTTCGGCCGGCTGCTCCACGCGGCCGTCGGGAACGAAGAGCAGGCGCTCTCGCTCCCGCCAGACCGTGCCGCCGCCGAATTCGAGACGCCTGCCCACTTGCGACGCGGTCAGCTCGTCGATCTCGGCGGCGGACTGCGCGTCCGCCTCCACGCCGGGCAGCCATCGCCGCACCGCTTCGATGAACACGCGGCGGCGCAAGACGGGCGGGAGCCGGTCGACCTCAGCCAGCGTCACCACGCCTTCTCCATTCCTCTCCCGAAGCGCCGCCGAGAAAGCAGCCTGCAGATCGGCCTCCAGCGAGGCATCCAAATAGTCCCGCATGAGATCCGCCGATCGCGCCACGTTTTCGACGACGGCCTCGCCGAAATGCGTCTTGAGCAGCGGCAGGACGGCCGCGCGCAGGACGCCTCGCCGGTACGCGCGGTTCGTGTTCGAGGCGTCCTCGCGCCATGCCAGCCCGCACGCTCGGGCGTAGTCTTCGATGGCGCTGCGGCGAACGCCGAGAAGCGGCCGCACGACCTCGACGTCCGACCCCGCCGCCACCGGCCGCCGAACCGGCATGCCGGCCAGCCCCTCCGGCCCCGTCCCGCGGAAAAGGTTCAGCAGGAGCGTTTCAGCCTGATCGTCGCGGTGGTGGCCGAGGGCGATGCGTCTGCAGCCGGTCGAAGCAGCGACTTCTTCGAACGCATCGTAGCGAAGGGTCCGCGCGACCTGGTGGAGCGAGGTCCCCCGTTCGTGCGCCAGCTGCTTCGTCTCGAACGAGCGGACGACCAGGGGCACCCCGCGCTCCCGGCACCAGCTCCGCACGAACGCTTCATCCTCGTCGGATGCTGGGCCGCGCAGATTGAAGTTGACGTGGACGGCCGTCAGCGGATGGCCGCGTTCTCGAAGAAGCGCCGCGAGCACGACGGAGTCGGCGCCGCCGCTCACGCCCACGACGACCGGCTCGCCGGACCGCATCAGATCGTGTCGTCGGATAAAAGCGTCTACGCATTTGTAGAGGGCGTCCATACCGGCTAGCGGCTGAACCGCTTATCGAGCTCTTCGATGGGGATCTTGACGATCGTCGAGCGTCCATGCGGACAGGCATACG
>CAZXHQ010000651.1:0-2117 GCA_964640145.1 uncultured Rhodothermales bacterium
ATGCCTCTTCGCCGACCGCTTCGCGGACGGCCGCGAGGTAGTCCCGGTCGGCCCCTGGTTTGATCTTGAGCTTGATCCTTCGATAGCCCTCCTCGGCGCACCGCCGTGCTGCGTCCGCCAGCGCGACCGGGGTCGGCCGAATGCCCAGGACGACGCCCACCGGAACGCGGGCCTGCCTGCCGCCCAGGAGCCCGGCGAGGGGGACGTCACGGCGCTGCGCTTCCAGGTTCCAGCACGCCATCTCCACGGCCGCCTTCGCCATGGGGTGCCCGCGCACGGAGGCGTCGAACTGCGGCAGGAGGTCCGACGGTCTGTGGATGTTTTTTACATTTCTCAGTATGGGAGCCAGCCACTCGCGAAGGGCGAGCCAGGCGGTATCGACAGTCTCCGGGCTGTAGGACGGCGTTGCCTGGGCCACGCATTCGCTCCAGGCCGAATACCCGTCCCGCGACCGCAGTTCGACGAGAACAATGCGTCGGTCGCGCTGCGCGCCGGCAGACGTGATGAACGACTCCTTTAGCGGGAGCCGGATCTCTCTAAGGATGATCGCCTCCAGTTCGAGCATGCTTGTTTTCTTGATCCGTCCGAAGCTTCTCGGCCGGATCACGCGTTCAGCAGGATGTATCCCATCATGCGGCCCGTGATCCCCTTTTCCGCGCGGTACGAATAGAACGTGTCCGTCTCGGAGAATGTGCACCGATCAGACACATCGACGGCCTCTCCGGAGAGGCCCGCCCGAACGAGCTGCCCCGCAATTGCTGCCTTGAGATCGACGTGAGGGCGCGGCCAGTCCGGCCGTCGCTTCACGTACTCGTCCGCAAATCGGTTGGCTACCGCCTCTCCCACCTCGAAACACTCCACGGAGATGCAGGGGCCGACGTAGGCAAGCATGGCACCCGGATCGGCGCCAAGATCGGACATGGCGCGCACCGTCTTACCGGCGACGTCCTCGACGGTGCCGCGCCATCCCGAGTGGCACGCACCGATCACCCCGGCCGCGGGGTCGGCCAGGAGGATCACCGCGCAGTCGGCGGCCGAGATGCAGAGGGCCAGCCGCGGCGTCGTAGTCACCAGCCCGTCGAACCCGGCATAGAGGCCGGCCTCCGAGACGGTGCGCACCTGGCTGCCGTGCACCTGTCCCGCGATCGCGAGCCGGTCCAGCCCGATGCCGATCGACTCGAATAGCCGGCGGCGATTTTCTATGACGCGGGCGTCGTCGTCGCCCGTGCTGATCCCAAGGTTGAGCGCCCGGTACGGCCCTTCGCTCACGCCGCCCTGTCGACTGCTGAATCCTGCGGTGACCGCGTCGAGCTCCGCAAAACCGGTCGGTATGATGGGTCGGGGCTTCAAGGGGGATCCCCTCTCTCATTCGACCTCATGCTTCCGCAGTGCGGCCTTGACGGTCGGGACGGGCATCTCCTGCCTGGTCCACAGGGCATACGACGCGGCTGCCTGGCCGACGAGCATGTCCAGCCCGCCAATGATGGATGCGCCCTGATTCCGGGCCTCTCGCAGCAGTCGCGTTTCCTCGGGATTATATACGACGTCGTACACGATGTGCTCGTCCGTGAGGTCGGCGCCGGGCCAGGGCGTGCCGTCGACGTTCGGATGCATTCCCACCGGGGTTGCGTTGACGATCAGATGCGACGATCGGACGGATGTCCGGGCGGCGCCGATCGCCTGAACGTCGAGCACCCCGCGCTTGTCGTGCGTCTGGAGATCGGCCGCCAGCTTCTCGGCCTTCGGCGGCGTCCGTGCCGCAATCGTGAGCCTGGCGGGCTCGAACGTGGTCAGAAGGGCGTAGGCGATCGCCCGCGCCGCACCGCCCGAGCCGAGGATCGTCATCGAGGCGCCCTGAAGCTGATCGGCGAAATCGAGAAGCGGGGCCAGAAAGCCCGCCACGTCCGTGTTGTCGCCGTAGAGGATGCCCTCCTCGCGGTGGCACACGATGGTGTTCACAGCTCCGACGGCGCGGGCCTGGGGCGAAAGGTCGTCGAGATGCGGTAGGACGGCCTGCTTGTGCGGCACGGTGACGTTAGCCCCGACGAAATTGAGAGCCAGGAGGCCTCGGACTGCTTCCTCGACCCGGTCGCTCCGCACATGCAGCGCAGCATAGA
>CAZXHQ010000652.1:0-2114 GCA_964640145.1 uncultured Rhodothermales bacterium
CCGCGTGTCAGCCGGACGCTGACGCCGACGTCGACCTCGAATCGGTACTTACTCCGGTCGTGCAGGTACTGCAACCCTTCCGCGCCGACGTCGACGGAACCCCAGGTCTGCGTGAGCTCGTACTCGGCAACCACCGCGTGCTGCGGAAGAAGCTCTCTTTTCTGGTCGAAGATGGTCGTGTCTACGTACTGCACGTCACTCATCCCCACGTGATAGGCGACGGTGAGCTGGCGGCGGTTGGCCTCCCGGTAGGGGAAGAAGCTGTATTCCACGGCCGGAGCACCCCGAAACCGCAGGTCGATGTTGCTGAAGGTCGACCTGTAGACGTCCCCGAAAAGTCCTACCGACCAGTGCTCGCTGACGCTACGGATCACGAAGCTGTCGAAGCCGTCGCGGCGCGACTCGCTCGTGATCGTCTCGTCCTCCCTCTCGAACTTGTCGAAATTGTAATTGAAGTACGGCCGGAGGCGAATTTTCCACTCCTCGGTGACCCGATCGACGAAAATGCCGTAGCGTGCATCCAAGGAATACTGCGACGCCTCCATGTCGGCGCTTCCGTCGCCGTAGATTTCGAACGTCCATCCGTTCCACGGGTCCTCGGCCACCGCCTGCTCTCCGTCTCCATCTTCGACGGACAACGCGAGGCGGGGGCCTACGGCCGACTGCATCAGATACGGCACGAGAGCCAGTCGCAGGGAGCGGACCAGACCGGTGCGCCGGACCTCCTCCGTATCGACCGCCGCCGACGTGTACGTCGCGCTGAAGTCCTGCCCCGCGAACGGGCCGAGTCCGATCAGGTCGAACGTATACCTTCGCCCCCCGCCGCCGGCCTGCTCCGACGTGATCAAGGCGTGCACGTCGGCATTCTCGCGATCCCGCACGTAGTCCACTTCCGTCATCTCCTGCCGGATGAACGACTCGTAACACCAGCCGCAATCAAGAAATACCGCCGGCTTGCGGTCTAGCGTCTGGCCGTTCGTCTGCCCATGCGCGGGAACGCTCGAGGCGACCAGGATCATCCCCGCCGCAAGCGCCGACGCGAGAAGCCGCGCCGCCGCTCTGTAAATATTTTTGCAAACGTCGGCCAAGGTATACACGTAGTACGGAAGTCTGGGAAGTGTCAATCTCTGAACGTGACCCGGACGTTCGAACCGGTCAGGCGCACCGTCGACGGGTCTGCGAAGATGTTGTTCGTCACCACGAACCGATCGATCTTCGCGCCGTCCTCCCGGTAGGCGACTTCGAGGAGGTTGACTCCTTCGCGGAGGTCCATGAGGACCGCTTCGTCGCTGCCGTCCGAGTCGTGTACGAGCTGCCAGCTCCAACCGTCCTTTCGCGCCACGCCGTTCCATCGGATCCACTCTCCTTCGTTGGCGCGGACCCAGAACGAGTCGGAGTCATCGCCGGGGGCCTCCACGCGCGCCCAGACCACGTACCGTCCGGCTTCGGGAACCTCGAAGGGGTAGCGGGCGAAGCCGTCTTCCGGCGGCTTCCTGCGGCTGTTGTAGCCGTGGGCGACGGAGACGAAGAGGCGTCCGGACGCGCGGTCGTCCGCCCGGATCTCCAACGGCGCCTCGATCTCGCCCGGGAATTCGGCTTCGAAGGCCACCGAAATCGACGTTTCAGGGGGTGGAAGCGGGGAGCGTCCGCGTGGAACCAGACTCGGATCGCTCGTGACGAAGACGGCATCGAGGCGGCTTCCGTCCTCGCGGTTGCGGAACGTCAGCGTGTGGTCGCCGGGCTCCAGCTCGAGTAATCGGCCGGATCGATCCTTGACGGGCAGCCACGTCCACCGTTTAACGAGGCGGCCGTCGGCGTCCAGAACGTCCCACCGGAACTCGTCGCCTCCGTCGGCGGAGACGAAGAAAGAATTGTCGTTACGGGCGTCCCCGATGACGCGGGCCCAGACGGCCCGGGCGCCGTGCGTTTCCAGATCGAGGTGCACCGAAACCTGCCCGGGCCCGCCCTCAGGCGGGTCGTGCCCCTTTCGGTCGGATACCATGACGTACCGGCCACCGGATGCGCGCTCGTCGTCGTGGACCTCCATCGGTCCGACAAACCGGCCGCTCTCCGCCTCCACCGTCCGCGTAAAGGCCGTCGCGGGTTCACGGGCC
>CAZXHQ010000653.1:0-2111 GCA_964640145.1 uncultured Rhodothermales bacterium
TCGTTCAGATCGCCGTCGTGCAGGCGAACGACCTTTTCGTAGAGAGAGAACATCGGCCGCGGCAGCACGACGGGCGTTCCCCGCTCGACGAGAACGAGCCCGAGCGTGTAGGTCAGCTCGTTCGAGCCGTTTCCCACCAGGACCGATTCGGCGCTGCAGCCTGCATGCTCGGCGAACGCGCGAGCAAGCCGACCGGGCTGTTCCTCAGGATATCGATTGAACGGAATCCGCGCAAAGGCCCGCAGCAGCTCCTCCTTGATCTCCGGAGGGAGGTCGAACGGACTCTCGTTCTGGTTGAGCTTCACGGGCGGTTTTTCGATCCCGCCCACCACGTAGGCGCTCAGATCACGAACGGCCGGACGAATGCGATTCACCACCTGTTCGACGGACGCGGGTGCGTCGCTCCCGGCAAGTGCCATGCGTCTCCTCGGTTGCTCCTGAATACGTGGATCGGCGGCGCGCCGTTCGTCACGGCCGTCCGCTCCTCGCCGCCTATGCATCGCTGCGCAATCTCAGCTCGACGGCCCGCGCGTGCGCCTCGAGCTCTTCCGCCCTGGCAAACGTTGCAATCCGGGGTCCGGTTCTCGCCAGACCTTCCTTCGTGTAGGCGATGACGGACTGGCGGCGAACGAAGTCCTCCACGCCGAGCGCCGATGCGTAACGCGCCGTTCCGCCCGTCGGGAGAACGTGGTTCGGGCCTGCAAAGTAGTCTCCTACCGGCTCCGGCGAATGGGGCCCCAGAAAGATGGCGCCGGCATGGCGGATCTGCGTGAGCAGTAAGCCGGGCTCGCGCACGAGCAGCTCGAGGTGCTCGGGAGCCAGCTCGTTCACGACCGAAACGGCCTCGTCGAGCGTCTCGGTCACGATGCAGGCCCCGTAACCGGAGAGCGACGCCTCGACGATCTCGCGGCGAGGCAGCGCCGCCGCCATCGCCGGGAGGAGGTCGCGCACGGCCTCGGCGAGGTCTGCGTCCGTCGTCACCAGCACGGCCGATGCGCGCGGGTCGTGCTCGGCCTGCGAGAGCAAGTCGGCGGCTACGTAGTCGGGATTCGCCCCCTCGTCGGCCAGCACGACGATCTCGCTTGGGCCGGCGATCGAATCGATGTCGACCCGGCCGAACACCAGCTTCTTGGCCGCCGCGACGTATGCATTACCCGGCCCGACGATTTTGTCGACCTTGGGCACCGTCTCCGTCCCATACGCCATGGCGGCGACGGCCTGCGCTCCACCCATCGCATATACGTCCCGGATGCCGAGAAAGTGCGCCGCGCCCAGAACGTATCGGTGGGGACGGCCCTCCGGCCCCGGTGGGGAAGCCAGATGGATGCTTTTTACGCCCGCCGTCTGCGCCGGAATGACGTTCATCAGCACGGTCGAGGGATACGCGGCCGTGCCGCCCGGCACGTACACGCCGACCCTGTCGAGCGCCACATAGCGTTGTCCCAGCACCACCCCGTCTCTCTCCTCCGTATACCAGGAGTGCCGCAGCTGCTTCTCGTGAAAGCTCCGGATGTTTCCGGCCGCCTCCGAGAGAATGTCGCGCATCTCGTCGCCCAGGTCGGCATATGCGTCGGCGAGCCGATCAGGCGACACGCGCAGCGAAGCAGGTCGAACGCCGTCGAAGTGATCCGTGAGATCGAGCACGGCCTCGTCCCTGCCGGTCCGCACCGTCTCCAGAATCTCTCTGACCGAAGCGTCGACGTCCTCGTCGAAGACGGCGAGGCGCTCGAAGATGCGGGACAGCCGAACCCGTCGGTCGTGGAAAGATACGATGGGAAGCATGGACATGTGACGATGCAAGCAACGTGGCGCGAGGAGAAGCCCGGCCGCCTTCAAAGACCGGGATCTCTATACGACGCCTCCGGCCGACAAGATCAGGGCGGGCGGCCGTCTTTTGAAGAATTTGAAGGTTCGCCCACCGCGGTCAGCTCCGGAAGGTTGCGAAACGTATAGTCGGGCAGCCGCTCGTCGACGACGTGATGAACCACGTCGTGAAGGGCGCTCACGAACTTGCCGAAGTCTTCCTTATACAGGAAAATTTTGTGCTTCTCGTACCGGGTCTCGGATACCCGCTTGCTCTCGGTGATCGTCACGTAGAAGTCCTCACCCGA
>CAZXHQ010000654.1:0-2111 GCA_964640145.1 uncultured Rhodothermales bacterium
GCTTCGGTCCGGGCCGCGCCGCCTGGATCGCCGATAAGCTGCAGCCGCTGAACCCGGGGGACCGGCCCGACGAACCGGTTGTAGAGTCCGACCCGCTCCCGGAGGAGCCGGCGTTTCCGGACGTTCCCCGGCAGGAGGAGGGATGGACGCGCCCTCCCCTCGTCCGCGCCATGCCCGACCGATGGGTCGTGCTGGGCTACCGGGAGGATCGACGCGTCCTCACGGCGCTCGGACGGAAGATCCCCGAACGGCTGCAGGCCGGCCCCGACCCGCAGGCTCCGCCGCCGGAAGGCCCGGAAGACGACGTCCTGGCCGTCGACGACGGCATGCGATGGATGGTCGATTTCGAGCGGGCCGTGCAGGACGGGATGGGGCTCCGCATCCCGATCTCCACGTCGGAGGCGGAGGCCGGCTACGACCGGTTGACCGTGCTCGGCGTCAAGTCGGAAGGCGACGGAGAGGTAGTGACCGCCGAGCTGGAAGAGCTGCTGGAGGCGCAGCGCTATACGGACAGCCTGGCCTTCGTACCCCAGGGAACGCCGTCGAACAACACGGCCGAGGCGAAGTCGGGCTACGGCGGCACGGAGCCCGAACAGTGGAGCGCGTTCCTGTCCGGTGACGGCGACGGCGGGTCGATCGAGGAGAGCAACCGCATCGTCACGGCGGAGGCGCTCGGCATGCACCCCTCGGTATTCGACCGCATTCCGCATGCGAACGACGCCGAGCAGGCCGGCGCCCGCGCTTTCAACACGGCCCTCTGGCCGGCCTCGTGGGGTTACTTCCTGCGGTTCATCCTGCGCGGCGCTCTGACGGACGATCGGTTCGAGCGGGCCCGCAGGCATTTCGTCCGTTTCGTGCGCGCGCGCGGACCCCTGCCGGCCCTGCGCGTGGGGCGGCAGCCGTACGGCATCCTTCCGGTCACCGTGCTCGACCGGTACGTTCCGGCCGACGACGAGGCGTTCGGCAAGCGGGGCCTCGAAGCGCTCCGATCCCTGCGCGCACGGTGGGAAGCCATGGCCTCCCGGTCACCGCACGTCCGGGCAGTCGGACGGCAGGACGACATGGAGCAGTCCCTCGCCGACATCCTGGGCCGCGGAGCGGTAGCCGACCACGTCCTCGCACGCATGGCCGTCGACGGCGGCCTTTACGGCCTTCGACCGGT
Organism: uncultured Rhodothermales bacterium; assembly: GCA_964640145.1. GTDB lineage: Bacteria > Bacteroidota > Rhodothermia > Rhodothermales > VXPQ01 > CAZXHQ01. The sequence goes on from CAZXHQ010000654.1 coordinate 1,163, forward strand.
GGACGGTCTGGAAGCCGAGCCCGCCGCGGAGCTGCAGGAACGCAAACGGAAGGCCATGGCGTGGCTTCGCGAGCTCGGCGTCGGCGTCGAGGTCCCGGGCGCGTCCCTGCTGTTTACCGACCACGTGCTCCGGCTGGCCGGTGACCTCGCGGCGACCGGCGAGACGGCGCCCGACGGCCCGGTCGACCCCGATTATATCTCGGAGATCCGCGAGGCCACCGTCTCGGAGCTGCTCGCCGAATCGCCAGGCGAGGAACCCGTGGTGCTTCATCGCCTGCTGCGCCACGCCGTGCTGTTGGCCTACGTGGAGGCGGCCTATCGCATCCAGGTGGCGGAGGGGCTCATCGAGCCGGGAGCTCTGGGTGATCCCGCGCTGGTCGACGTTCTCAGCGCGTCGGAAGACGGCTCTTCGAACGGGAACGGCGAGGGGGAGCGCACGCTCACGCCGCTGCGCCTGCTGGATGACGTCGTACCCGGGGTGGACGAAGCACCTCTGCGCGACGTGATCCACAAGCTCGACGCGTCGGCTCATCCGGAAGCCGCCGTCCTGGACGAGATGCGGACGAGCCTGGGCCACCTGGCGTCCGTTCCGGCGGCCGCGCTCGATGCACTGCTCCGCGAGACGCTGGATCTGGCCACCCACCGTCTCGACGCGTGGATCACCTCCCTGGCGACAGCGCGCCTGCGCTGGCTTCGTCGGGATCGTCCTACCGGAGTGCTTCTGGGAGGCTTCGGATGGGTGGAGAACCTGCGCATGGCCGGTACGCGAACCAGGGTGACGTCCGGCGTGCCCGAGGAAGAGCTGGACGAGGAGGCGAACGGCCCGCTCTTCGAGGTCGAAAACAACGGCGGTTACGTTGCGGCGCCGTCGCTCACGCACGCCTCTACCGCGGCCATCCTCCGTAGCGGCTATCTGGCCTACAAGAACGCGTCCTCCTCGGCTCCCTTC
>CAZXHQ010000655.1:0-2108 GCA_964640145.1 uncultured Rhodothermales bacterium
ATGACGCTGCCGGTGGTGAGGCGGAGGACGTCGGCGAGGGCGAGGCTGCGCCGTCCGAGCTCGACGGTTACCTCGAGTTCGACTTCGGCGAGCAGTTCGAAACCGGCCGTCGATCCGTCGCCTCCGATGGCCTCGGAGCCCAGGTCGGGGAAGGCGGCGGGCCGGACCGGGATGCCGGGCTCGGATCGTGGAGAAGGCCGGGCGGATTTCTGCGATGCCGGCGGAGACCCGACGCCTGCAGTGACGTCGCCGGGCGCTTCGTCGGCCGTCTCCGACTGGGGGATGACCGGCGGGTCGATCGTAGCGGGAGGGTCGTCGACGGGAGGCACGAGCGCGTAGCCGGCCAGCGCCGTGCCGTCGACGGTGAGCTGAAAGGGGATCTCGACGAGAATCGGAGAGAATCGGGGGGCGGCCAATCGGTCTCCGGCATCCAGCAGGACCATTTGCACCTCGGGAAGCTGAACGCCGGCCGAGGAGAGCTGCGTCCGCACCGCCCCGTGGGCCTGCGCGGCCAGCTCCCGCAGCAGGTCGTCGGCCCCCGGATCTCCGAACTCGATGGCCTCGCCGAGCATGGATTTCGAGAGGTGCGGAAGCCAGTCTGGATCGAGAACGACGGCCCACTGGTCCGCCGGCGACGTGCCGGCCGTGAAGGCGATGTTCTGCAGGCTTCGGTCGGCGGCGTCGTCGAAGTCGGCCGTCGCAGGTGCGTCGAACTCCAGGAACGCGTCCGTCTCCAGCAAGGTGGCCAGAAAGGACCGAAGGGCCTCCTGGGCGATAGCGATTCGTTCTTCGAGGCTATTGGTGCTCATCGTCTTCAGGTTTAAGCTCTGTTTCCATCAATTCCGTGATCTGGAGCGCACGGCGATTTCCCGTACGGCCCGGAGCGGCTCTGAACTTGTCTTGTTTGTCGACGAAGACCCGGATCGGGTCGCCGACCTTCCGCCGCAGCGGAATGACGTCGCCGACGTCCAGATCGTGCAGCTCGGCAATCGGCAGGCGAGCACGCCCCAGTTCGGCACGTACCTCGACGTCCACGCCGCGGACGGTATTTTCATAGCGTTCGCGAACGTCAGCGGCGACCTCCGTGGTGGCGCTCGAGATCCACTGCTTCATGCCGGTGCGGCCGAGCACGCGCTCGAGCAAGCGGTAGGGATAACAGATGTTGATGAACGACCGCTGCTGGTAGATCACCACCTCGAAGGTGATCACGAGGGAGGGCTCCACGCCCGGAATGATCTGGACGAATTCCGCGTTCGACTCGAAAGCCACTTCTTTGAGGTCCATGTCGAAGACCTGGAGCCATGCCTTTTCCAGCTCCCGAAAGGCGCGCTGCATGACCTTGCTCATGATGCGCCGTTCGATTTGCGAGACTTCGCGAGGCTTGCGGAGGAATGCGCCGGGGCCGCCGAAAAGCTTCTCGATCGTAAAGATGACCAGGCGCGGATCGAGCTCGAAGATGATCTTCTGATTCAGGTCTTCGACCTCGACGACGTAGATCGCCGAGGGCGGTGCGCTCGACATCACGTATTCCGAGTAGAGCACCTGATCGACGGCCGTCAGGTTGATGTCGACGATCGTGCGGAGCTGTGCGGAAAGGTAGACGGAGAGGTCGCGTGCAAAAGCCTCGTGCACGTGCGTGAGCACGCGCATTTGATCCTGTGCGTAGAGGCGAGGCCGCTTGAAGTTGTACGGGTTGATGCGCCGATCCGAATCGGCCGCTACGATAGACTCCAGCTGTGTGAGGTCGTACGCATCGGTAGTATCCAGCTGGGTGCGTACTTCCAGCAGAATATCGATCTCTTCCTGGGTGAGCGGTTTCGCCATATCGCGTCGGAAATCAAGGCCGTTTGGTGGTAGAAGCCTTTTCGCAAAGATCGGGCCTCAATCGTTCGGCCTGGATCGACCACCTTGTCCCCGGCCCCCCCGTACGGCTCCCGCTCCGTCAGGCTGCCGGGCGGCTCATTCGTGCGACGGGCGCCGTGCGGGGTTGTCCGGGCGGCGGCCCGTGGCTCCCGGACCGAAGGCGCCCCGAGCGCGGCGGCCGATGACGAATGGCGCCCTATCCTGTCGAGGCACTACTGCAGGAGGTACTGGGTGAAATACAGCCG
>CAZXHQ010000656.1:0-2094 GCA_964640145.1 uncultured Rhodothermales bacterium
TGGGCGAGGTGCACGAGGGCGGTGCGACGATGGATTGGATGGAACAGGAGAAGGAACGCGGTATCACCATCACGAGCGCCGCTACGACCTGCTTCTGGGACGATCACCGCATCAACATTATCGACACGCCCGGCCACGTCGACTTCACGATCGAGGTCGAGCGCTCTCTTCGCGTGCTCGACGGCGCCATCGCGCTGTTCTGCGCCGTGGGCGGCGTGGAGCCCCAGTCCGAGACGGTCTGGCGCCAGGCCAACAAGTACGGTGTCCCGCGCATTGCGTTCGTCAACAAGATGGACCGAACGGGGGCGGACTTCGAGAATGCCGTCCAGATGATGAAGGAGCGGCTGAAGGCCAATCCGGTGCCGGTGCAGATTCCGATCGGCGCGGGCGACATGTTTCGCGGCGTGATCGATCTGATCGGCAACAAGGCGATCGTCTGGCACGACGAGTCGCAGGGGTCGACGTGGGACGAGATCGACGTGCCCGCCGATCTCAGAAAGGAGGCCCGCCACTGGCGGATCAACCTTCTCGAGGCGATTGCGGAGCACAACGACGAGCTCCTCATGAAGTACCTCGAGGGCGATAATATTACGGGCGACGAGATCAGGGAGGTCGTCCGCGAGGCGACGCTGAGTCTCGACATAACGCCGGTGTTTTGCGGTTCGGCCTTCAAGAACAAGGGCGTCCAGCGCCTGCTCGACGGCGTGATCGACTATCTGCCGAGTCCGACCGACGTGCCGCCCGTGACGGGCACGGTTCCGCGCTCCGACAAGAAGGTCGTGCGCAAGCCGGATCCGAGCGAGCCGTTCAGCGCCATCGCCTTCAAGATCGCCACGGACCCGTACGTCGGAAAGCTGACGTTTTTCCGGGTCTACAGCGGCACGCTGGAGAAAGGCTCTCAGGTCCTCAATGCGACCACCGAGAACAAGGAGCGTGTCGGGCGGATTCTCTTCATGCACGCCAATCACCGCGAGGACGTCGAGCAGGTCACCGCCGGCGACATCGCGGCGGCCGTGGGCCTGAAGCAGGTCAAGACGGGCGACACCCTCTGCGACCCGGACAAGCAGGTCATTCTGGAGAAAATGGAGTTCCCGGAGCCGGTCATCCGGATCGCCATCGAGCCGAAGACGAAGGCCGACAGCGACAAGCTGGGACAGGGGCTGATGAAGCTCGCCGAGGAGGATCCCACGTTTCAGGTGAAGACGGACGAAGAGACGGGGCAGACCATCATCGCCGGCATGGGCGAGCTGCACCTCGAAATCATCGTCGATCGGCTCAAGCGCGAATTCAAGGTCGAGGCGAACGTCGGTCGCCCCCAGGTGGCCTATCGCGAGGCCATCACGGCCTCCTACGACGAGCATTACGTACACAAAAAGCAGACGGGCGGCCGCGGACAGTTCGCCGAGGTGTACGTCGAGTTCGTACCCAAAGAGGACGGCGTCGGCTTCGAGTTCATCGACGAGATCAAAGGCGGCAACATCCCGAAGGAATACATTCCCTCGGTCGAGAAAGGCATCAAGGCGGCCATGGAGCAGGGTCCTCTCGCGGGCTACCCGATCGAGGGCGTTACGGCCCGGCTCTACGACGGCAAGTACCACGACGTGGACTCCGATCAGAATGCGTTTGAGATCGCCGGCCGGATGGCGTTTCGCGACGCCTCGCGCAAGGCCCGGCCGGTCCTGATGGAGCCCATCATGGACGTGGAAGTCGTCACCCCGGAAGAGTACATGGGCGACGTGATCGGCGACCTGAACAGCCGCCGCGGACGGATCGAGAGCATGGGCCAGCGCCAGGATGCGCAGGTGATCAAGGCCTCCGTGCCGCTTTCCGAAATGTTCGGCTACTCGACGGATCTCCGCTCCGTCACGCAGGGTCGTGCCATCTATACGATGCAGTTCGACCACTACGACGAGGTGCCGAAGAGCATCGCAGAAGACATTATCGCTACAGCGACCGGAGCCGTCGCGGCATAACGCCGCGCCCGGTCTGGCGCATCTACTGAGACGGACATCACACTACTGGTAATAGGAGCACCCAGTCATGGCTAAGGAGACCTTTCAGCGGAGCAAACCGCACGTCAACATTGGCACGATT
>CAZXHQ010000657.1:0-2088 GCA_964640145.1 uncultured Rhodothermales bacterium
GAAAAAGCGTTCCACCGCTTTGAACCTTGAACGAGCGCTTTACGGTATCCTTGATATCCACCCGATGGCCGGGACCCAGATGGCCGGGACCGTCGGCCATCGCGGTGGGTACCGGCAAAAGGAAGGCGGCCAGGAGGGCGAAGATGGCGGATGTCTTGCGAAGCTGTAGCATGGAATGTTGAAGATAGGGGCTCATAACTTCGGATACGGAGCCTCGGACTCAGAGTTGCAGTCCGGACGAGATACGTGTTTTCGTGTAAGTAGAAGCTCTTTTCGGATGCTAACCATCTCCCACGACGACGAGCGAATAGCCCTGCTGAGCCGGGTGGTCCGGCGATTCCTGCGATACGTGCGCATCGACACGCAGTCCGATCCCGGCTCGCAGGCCACGCCCTCGACGGAGAGGCAGAAGAGCCTGGGGCGCCTTCTCGCCGCCGAACTTGGGACTATGGGACTTCACGGGGCCGGGATGGACGAGTCCGGCTATGTGTTCGGCGTTCTTCAGGGCGTCGGCCCCGCAGCCGACGTCCGACTCGGCCTTCTTGCCCACCTCGACACGTCGTCGGACGAGCCCGGCGAGGTCTCGCCGCTCGTTCATCTCTCGTACGACGGCCGAGCCCTGCCTCTCCCCGGAAGCAGCAGCGTGCGGCTGGATCCCTCCGAAAGACCGGAACTGCTCGACCACGTCGGGGAGGACCTCATCACCGGCGATGGTACGTCTCTTCTCGGCAGCGACGACAAGGCCGGCGTCGCGGTACTCATGCAGCTGGCGGAGGATCTGGCTGCCGACGATTCCTCGCCGCGGCCGGAGCTGCGGTTTTGCTTCACGGTGGACGAGGAGATCGGACGCGGGGTCGACAAGCTCGACCTCGAACGGTTCGGAGCCCAGGTTGCCTACACGATCGACGGCGGCGGCACGGATACAATCTATGCTGAAACGTTCAACGCCGCCGAGGTCGTCCTGTCGATCGACGGCGTCATGGTGCACCCCGGCTACGCGGAGGGCGTCATGGTGAACGCCGCGCGCATCCTGGCACAGTGTCTGGCGCGCCTTCCGGATGACGAAGCGCCGGAGACGACGTCGGGCCGCGACGGCTACATCCATCCTTGTCGGATCTATGCGTCGGACGCCTCCCACGCCCGGGCCAGGCTGATCCTGCGCGACTTCACCGAGCGCGGCCTCCGACAGAGGAAAGACCTGGTGACGTCGGTGGTCGACGCGGCTCGTCGGGCCCATCCGAGGGCCACTATCTCCGTCGAAATCCGCGATCAATACAAGAACATGCGGACGTACATCCGGGACACGGATCCTCGCGTAGTCTCATTCGCTCACGCGGCCGCCGCCTCGATGGGCATCGAGCTCCGCGAACGCCTGGTTCGGGGCGGAACCGACGGCGCGCGCCTCTCGGAGATGGGCATACCGACGCCGAACATCTTCAACGGCGGCCATGACTTCCACAGCCGGTTTGAGTGGAACACGGCTCAGAGCATCGAGCGATCCCTGGACTATGTGAAGGCGCTCGTACGATACTGGGGTGAACACGGTCACGAATCCGGGGGGAAATCATAGATGCTCCGACGGAGAATCCAGGTCCGCCGGCCGGGACGGAACAAGGCGGCGTTCAACGTCCAGGAACGCTTGGCAGCGTACGTCGAAGAGAAGCTGAGGCGGCAGATCGATCGCACGCAGAGGCTGGTTCGAGGGCTCGACGCCGAACAGCGATGCCGTCCTCGTAACGACGGTGGGTGGAGCATCGAGCAGATTCTCGCTCACCTTGCGCGCATGGACGAGACCTATCTTGACGAGCTCAATGCTTTGCTCGACGGGTCGCCCGTCTCGGATGCGGACGAGCATGCCTGGAAGCCCACCATCGGCGGGCGCCTGCTTCGCTGGAGCGTGACGGCCCCCATACCTGTCAAGACGCCCCGGATCTTCCAGCCGACGGCGCTCACGGCGGACGATGACGCACTCGAGGCCTTTCTTGCGCGCCACCGCGAACTCCTCGCCGTCCTCAACCGGATGCGCCCCCTGAAGTGGACCGCGGCGCGCGTTAGATCGCCCGCCACGTCGCTGCTTCGCCTGAATCC
>CAZXHQ010000658.1:0-2073 GCA_964640145.1 uncultured Rhodothermales bacterium
GTACGGGCGGTCCGCCCCAAAATCCCCAACCTCCAACCTTCAACCTCCAACCTTCAACCTTCAACCTTCACTCGTACCGTTAAAGTCTCACCTCGACGGGCTGCGGGATCACGCGCGAGAGGTGTCCGCGCCGAATGATCAGCTTACCTTTATTGCCCCGATTCGTCACCTCAAACTTCGTCGTCCGAACGATCTCGCGCCGGCCGCGGTTCGTCTCCACCTCGAGCCCGTCCCGGGCCGCGTCGGACAGCGTGAACCCGAGGACCCGGTCATCCTTTCCGAGGCGCATGGCCATCACACCTTTCGCCGCGCCTTTATAGACGGAGATCTGGTGGACCGGGAAGATGAGCACGTGGCCGACCTTCGAGGCCATGCACACGTTCTCGTCTCCGGCCGCAGCGTAGACGCCGACCACTTCGTCGTCGCCCTCCAGGCGCGCATACATGCGGCCGTTCTTCGTCGAGGGATCCGTATACCCCTCGATGGTGAAGCGGACCGCCTGGGCGTCGCGCGTGATGGCGACCACGTAGGGCAGCAGGTCGTCTCTCGGCTCGCCGTCGGGGGCGAACAGCTCCGGCTCCTGATCCGGCTCGGGCGCGGGCTTCGGGAGGGCCCGTTCGTCGAAGGAGACGACGCCGACGACCCGCTCCTTGTCCGAGAAGTCGAACAGCTTCTGGATGGGATCGCCGTAGCCCGTGGTGCTCGAAAGATCGTCGACCCGGATGGTGTAGCACTTCCCGAAGTTGGTGAAGAATCCGACCGACGCGCGCGTCGAGCCAGGCACCACCCACCCGATCTCGTCGCCCTCCCGCACGCGTATGCTGTCGATGTCGGTATACGTGCGCTGCCGCTTGATCCATCCGTCACGGCTGACGATCACATAGAAATCCTCGTCGATGATGTAATCTTCGGCCGTGTACTCGAGCAGGGCGTCCGGGCCGGCGATCTCCGACTTGCGGTCCGTTCCGAACTGTTCGGCCACGCCCTGCAGCTCGCCGCGCACCATCGTCCAGCGCTTCGCATCCGAGGCGAGGAGGTCGCGGATCTCCTCGGCGCGGGCGAGCTTCTCGTCGAGCTCCCGGCGGATGGCATCGATCTCCATCTTCGCCAGGCGGTAGAGCTTGATCTCCAGGATGGCGTCGGCCTGCTCGTCGTCGAGCCCCATGCGGTGCATCAACCGCTGGGCGGCGTCCGCCTTGTCGTCGGACGAGCGAATGATGCGTATCGCCTCGTCCAGCGCGTCGAATATCTTCTCGAATCCGCGCAGGAGGTGAATACGCCGCTCGAGCTGTTCGAGCTCGAAGTGCAGCCGCCGTTCGACGACCTCCATACGAAAGGCGAGGAACGCCCGCAGGACGCCGAGAAGGTTCACCTTCTGCGGTGCCGGCACCTGCGGATTGTCCGTCGGCACCAGGCAGGTCATGTTGACGTGAAAGCGGGTCTGCAGCGGGGTGTGCTTGAACAGGTAGGCCATGGCGGCCTCCGGATCGGCGCCGCGCTTGAGCTCCAGCACGACGCGCACCTCGTCGGTGGATTCATCCCGAACGTCCGACAGCTGGGGCACGCGCTCCTCGGCGATGTGGTCGGCGATCTTCTCGACGAGATCCGACTTGTTGGTCGCATACGGCACCGACGTCAGTACGATGCGCGACTTGCCCTCCATCACGTACTCGCTTCGAAGCTCCACCGGCCCTTCGCCGGTCCTGTAGATCCGAAGCAGCTCCTCCGGCGTGTTGAGGATGCGGCCGGCCGTGGGGAAATCCGGTCCCTTCACGTGTTCGGCCAGCTCTTCGACGGTGGCTTCCGGATGGTCGATCAGGTGGATGAGCGCAGCGGTAACCTCACGAAGATTGTGCGGAGGGATGTTGGTCGCCATGCCGACGGCGATGCCGCTCGATCCGTTGACGAGCAGGTTCGGAACCTTCGAAGGCAGCACGACGGGCTCCTCGAAGCTCCCGTCAAAATTCGGCCGAAAGTCGACGGTCGCCTGGCGTATTTCTCCAAGCATCTCCATCGCCAGCGCGCGGAGCTTGACCTCCGTGTAGCGCATGGCGGCCGGATTGTCGCCGTCGA
>CAZXHQ010000659.1:0-2068 GCA_964640145.1 uncultured Rhodothermales bacterium
CGGCCGGATCACGACCCCGCAGATCACCTGGAGGCCATCCTCCACGATGCCGACGTGGTCCACATCGGAAAGAAGAAGAAGTTCTTCCGTTATTCGGAACGACTTCGTAAGGAGCGGGAAGAGCGGGACGGCCGCGAGTTCACGGATCAGCAATGGACGGAGGTTCAGCTCGAGTTTCTGACCCGCACGGATTTTTTGACGGATTCGGCCCGTGAGCGCTGGGGAGCGAAGCGCCGCCGCAACCTTCGTGTCGTTCAGGAGAAGCTGGCGAAGCTTCTGAACGAGCCGAAATCGTTTCCGAAGGCCGATCTCGACAAGAAGAGTCCGTCGCGGGGCATCGAAACGATGTTTCGAACGGCCTATCGAAACCACATCAACCTGAGCCAGATCGCTGACAGCAAGGCGAACATCATGATCAGCATCAACGCGATCTTGATGTCCATCATCGTTTCGTTCATCTCCACCCGGCTGCAGGAGGACCCCTGGCTGCTGATCCCGGCCGGGATCATGCTCGTGACGTCTCTGACCGCCATCATTTTTGCAATCCTCGCCGCCCGTCCGAAGGTGACGAGCCGCTATTTCTCGATCGAGGACGTGCGCCAAAACCGCGCAAACATCCTTTTCTTCGGCAATTTCGTCAATCTGTCTCAGGAGGAGTTCATCGAGGGCATGCACGAGATCATGGAAGACTGGGACCATCTCTACGACAGCATGATCAACGACATTTATTCCCTGGGACAGGTCCTGCAGCGCAAATACAGGTTGCTGTGGCTGTCGTACAGCTCCTTCATGCTTGGTCTAATTGTGACAGTTATCACCTTCTTCATCCTCTACTTTGGACCTGGACTCAGTTAGCACCGCTCGGTGCGGCGGAGAGGAGCGCTCCGGGGCCCCTTCGCGGGTCGCCGGGCTGCTGACCCAGCAAAGCCCGCGCTAGAATGCAAGCATGACGCAGCACGTCCGTCTATGTTAGTCAAGATGTACCGACCGACCACCTCCCCGAAGCCTCGTCGCCAGCCCGAGCAGCCGCCCATACCGGAACGCGAGCCCGGCACGCAGCCCCAACGGGATCCGCAGCCGGTGCCCGAGCGCGAACCGTCCACGCCGACGCGGCCCGATCCGAGCCCGGGTGCGCCGCGTCCGACGCCCTCGACGCCGCCGCCTCCGAAGCGTGAACCCACGACCGTGCCCGGATCTTCATCGCCCTACTGACCAGCACGCTGCGCAACGACATGCTGCTCCGCAAAGACGATCCCTGGCCGAAAGACCTTCCCGTACCCGACATACGCGATTGGCGCGTGCTCGACGCCGAAGGGCGGACCGTCGGATTTGTGCAGTCGCTCGCGATCGATCGCAATGATATGCGTTTCGAGGCACTGTTGACGGGTGCCAGCGACCGCTATGCGGCTGATGACGTCGAGGTGGGAGACGGCGTCGTCAGGATCAACCGGACGCTCGAGAGAAGGCGCCCGTCGGACGAAGCCGAGAAGGCCGGCCGGCACACCGGGTTTGAGGAGGCCTTTGGCGATCATTTCCGGCGAACCTTCGAATCGCGCGGCCTGGACTTCGACGACGTACGACCGGCCTATCAGTTCGGAAGGATCATGGCACTCGACGCGGACTATTCGAGGCGCTCGTTTGTCCGGGCGGAAGAGGATCTACGTGCCGAGTACGTAGCGCGCCGGCTGCATCCGCCCTTCGCTGCCGCGCGGGAGGCCGTGCGATTCGGCTACCAGCTCGCCCAGAATCTCGACCGCTATCGCGACGCGGGGATGGACCGTGAAGAGAAGCAGATCGTCGGTGAGGGTGAACCGTCTACGTCCGGGTCCGCGCGAACCGGCTCGGCGATGGACACGGGATCGCCGCCGGAGGCCGATCGATCGGTGCTCGGCGGCGGCTGATCGCCGGCGATTCGTTTCGAAACGCTCCAGGCCGGGCCGCTTGTGCATGAAGCAAGGGCGGGTAGAATAGTAAACGCCGGAGCCTCCTCCGGCCCCGGCGTTTTCTTCGATGGTAGCGGGGGCGGGATTTGAACCCGCGACCTCCGGGTTATGAGCCCGGTGAGCTA
>CAZXHQ010000660.1:0-2060 GCA_964640145.1 uncultured Rhodothermales bacterium
GTGCGGGTCGTATCCACGACATCCACCCGAAAATAGTCGACGTCGAGGCGGTACCGCTCGAGTCCCCAGTCTATCAGGGCCAGCTGAGCGTTCACCACGTCGCCGGGGCCTGCGTCGAAATCGTGCGTGGTCATGCTGATGGTATGCCATCCGGTCGTGTCGGGGATGTCGAATTCCATCAGATGCGTGTGAAAGTCGGTCGTCCGCTGCGTGTTCAGGTGGAGATTTACGCGGCGCGGAGCGTGGCTGATGCGGATTCGCGCTTCGATCCGGAGCTCATGGTCAGGTTCCTCGAGGAGGTCGAGGTCGAGCGCCTCCGATACCTCGCGCCTGACGAGGGCCCACCAGATGTTGTAGCGGTCCTGGGTCGCGTCGACGCGGATCACCGCCTCGCCGTCGCCACTCGCGGAGAAGTCCATCCGAACCTGGCCGTCGCCCGTGTTATAGTCCCAGCCCGCAGTCGCCGCCTCGTCGAAGTGATCCACGAACTGTGCGCGGGCGAAGGGTGCTGAGAGTAGGCAGACGGTGGCGCATGCAACCAGTGCGCCCGGAAGCGTGCATGGGTTGTGGCTGGCGTACATCGTGATGTGGATCCTCCGCGCTGATCGGTTCTCTGTCAGTCATGCACCCCTTCGAGGCCCCGAATGACGTTCATGAGTGCACGTCCGTCATGGTACGCGCCTTTCCAGATAGTCCCTTTCCTCGCCGTGCGCGCTTCCGGGTCTCGGTCGAGCCCCTGGACGTACCATCCCCCGTGGTCATGATCGATCAGGTAGGACTGGATATACGACCACATCGTATGGAACCGGTCGCCGTAGCGTTGCGGATCGCCGGGAAAGAGGTGGGACATGAGCAGAAACGTATTCATCGCTTCCGCCTGCGCCCACCACGCTTTCGAATCCATCACGATTTCGGGCTCGGCGTCGAAGTAGTAGGCTCCGTCGAAGAGCCCGCCCACGTCCTCGTCCCATCCGTATGCCAGCGCGTGGTCGACCATCCGCTTGCCGATCGCTAACGTGGGTGCGGGATCGATGCCGAGCGCGTGCGCTGCCTCCAGCATCAGGTAGGCCGTTTCGACGTCGTGCCCGAAGGAGACGTGGTCCAGTCCGAGATTTTCGCGGATCACGGACTCGGACGAGTCGCGGAACGACACGGGCGTCCAGTCCGCATGGAAGAACAGGTGGAGGTACCCGGGATCGGCCACCATGGTATCGCGAACCAGCACGAGCATCTCTTCCAGGCGATCGCGCAGCAGCGGATCGGGCCAGACGCGGTAGAGCTCCGTCAGCGCTTCGAGAATGTGGATGCTGCTGTTCTGATCCTTGGGGGGCCGGCCGCGCCACCCTTCCGTCAACGGCGTACCATCCCGTTCGAAGAACTGGAAGTAGCCGCCGTGCTCCGGGTCATGGGCGTGGTCGTCGAACCAGCCGAACGCGCGCCGTGCGAACTCGAGCGCCTCCTCATCCCCGGAGACGTCCGCATAGGCCGCGAGCCCGTAGATCCCGAAGGCGTTGCCGTAGGCGGTTTTCCCCTGGCTGAAGGAGTCCTCGCCCTCAAGCGCCTGGCCGTCACGGGCGGCGAGGGAGCGGAAGCCGCCGTGCTCCTCGTCCCACATGTGATCCCGCAAAAACGCTACGCCGTGCGCGGCCATGTCCAGGTAGGCCTGGCGGCGGCCGTCCGACGAATCGGCGAAAAACTCGGCCGCTCGCGCAGTCGTCCACACGTGGCGCGCCTGGGTTACGATGAACTTGTCCTGCGTCTCATCCGGCTCCCAGTCGTGCGCAAAATTGCTGAGGTAGCCGCCGTACGCGTCGTCGAGCGCGCGCGGATACCATGGATCCAGCAAATCGTTCACCAGCGACGCCCGGACGACCTCGGCGGCGTCCTGGGCGGTCACCGGCCCGGCGAGCACGAGTGCGATCAGTAAGGCATGAAGGAAGCAGCGTCTCATGGCATCAGGATCAGTTTCTTCGTCTGGACGGCGTCGGAGACCTCGAGGCGGGAGGGCAGACCCCGCTCGCTAGGTCGCCTGCGTCGAACCGCGTGTAGCCACCGCCTCT
>CAZXHQ010000661.1:0-2060 GCA_964640145.1 uncultured Rhodothermales bacterium
TTCATGCCCTGTTCGTCGTTCGGGAAGACGTATCCGGCCCGCAGGAAGAGCGTGTTCATAAACTCGTACTCGCCGCCGATGCGCACCTGCTCGTCGTAGGAGCGCGGGTGTCCCGCCTCCGCACTGATCCGGATGCCGTGATTCCCCGTCATGGTCGGGGCGAGGACGTCCAGCACGTTCATAGACGCACCTGCTGTGAGCAGCAGCGGCGTCTCGAAGGCTTCCTCCTCGTAGGTGACGGCCGGCGAGAAGTTGCGGGCGGACATCCCCAGGTTGAGGCTGCGGAAGCCCGTCCGATAGAGCACCCCGAAATCGAAGACAGGCGTGCCCACGCTGTTCTGTTTGGTCGCCATGTCACTGTCCATGACGCTGTCGCCCAGGTCCTGGTGCACGTAGCGCACGCCGCCGCCCACCGAGAAGCGATCGGAGAGCGAGCGCGCGTAGCCCAGCCCCAGGGCAAGGGCCGTCGGACTGAAGGTCCCGGTACGCTCGTAGCCGAGGTCGGAGCTCGATCGGATCGTGCCCTCGATCTCGCCGTAGTCGACCGACACGGCCGTCAAGGCGAACGTACCGAACTGGCCGCCGGCCGGGCTGTAGCCAACGCTGGCGCCGCTGTAGTTGATGTCCGCGATCCACTGGATGGTGCCGACGCTGAGGTCGCCGCCTTCCATGCTGGCCATGGCGGCCGGATTGTAGAACATGGCCATCGACGCGCCGACGTCGCTGGCCACCATCGCATCGGCGAGGGCCGCTGCGCGCGGGCTCATCGAAACGCTGAGGAACTGCATCCCGGTCTGGGCGCGCTTATCGCGCGGGTGGTCGATCACGTCGGGCTGTTCCTCCTGCGCGTGCGCCGTCTGCAGCTGCAGCGCGGCTATCAAGACGAGCAGGAGTGAGGAAACGTATGCTTTCATGGGTTTAAACCTTTAGGTAGGTCCGTAATCGGCGACGAACGGCGTCTCCGCCTAGCGGATGACGACGAACTTCTTGATCTCACGCTCACCGGTCTCGTGGTCGTCGACGACGACGATGTAGACGCCGCTGACGATGACCTGCTGGGAGTCCGTCGTGAGGTTCCAGGCCTCGTCACCGGTGCCCGTCGTATGCTCGATCGTCTTCACGAGATCACCCCGCTCGGTGAAGATGCGGATCGTGCACTGCCCGGGGATGTCCAGAAACGCGACCTTGTCTTCGCGGTCGGGCCAGCGGACGTCGCCCGTCGCGGCGACGTTGAGCGGGTTCGGGACGATCACGAAGTCGGCCGTGGCCTCACCCGGCGCGCGCGCCGAAGCGGCACCGTCCCACGTCTGGGTCCAGTAGCGGTTGCTCCGCAGGCGCGTGCCGGCGGGCGTAGCGGGGGAACCGGCGTCCGTTACGTCGGCGGAGACCGCCTGCAGATAGTAGAACTGCTCCACGCCGCGCCCCGGGAGGGCATCGTTGAACGAGCGCGCCTCGGGTCCGAGGGCAGGGGTGCCCGGGCAGCCGGCAATGCACTCATAGCGGAATCCGTTTTCGACCGGCCCCCAGTAATAGGTCCGCGAGCGATAGAGCTCCCATCCCGCAATCGGACCGGCGTCCGGGTAGACCTCCCACTCCATGTGCACTTCGTCCTCGCCCGGGACCACCCGGAAGGCCGAAGGCGGCCTCGGCGCCTGGGGAATGCCGTACTGGCTCATCACGTTGCTCGCAGCGAAGGCCTCGTGCGCACGCCCGAACGTCTGGAAGAGGGAATCCTTGCCGGAAAGCAGCCAGCCGTTTTTGCTGAGCGTCTCTCCGCGATACGTGATGTTCGGCGTGGTGGCCAGCTCCGGAGTCATCTGGTCGCGCCGATGACCGGCGAGCTCCTTGAAGGCGCTGCCGATGAGCTCGGCCTCGAACGGGTCCAGCCCGTCGACGGCTTCGGCGATGACGATGCGCACGTCCTCGCCCGGCTCGAGCGTGTACGGGCCGTAGCTGAACATGGTGGAGTAGCCGCCGGCCTTGCCGAGCTGCGGCGTGCCGTCGTAGGTGAGGAAGTCGCCGTCGACGTCCACGATGTCCGCGTGGTGCGGGTACATGTG